>CAYNMW010000205.1:0-7251 GCA_964398295.1 uncultured Saprospiraceae bacterium
TAGTTGTATCGCATTGTATAAAGCAGAACTCGTCAACAACTTGGACAACTGCTACATATTGAACATCTAATTCTGTAGCTAAAAAAGTAGAATCCGTACTTAATATATTTGTCGGTTCTTCAGCGTCAAACCATACGTATGATACTGCTCCGGGGTAAGTTGCATCCAGCAAAAATTCTACAGGATCTCCTGGACAAAATGTTGTGTCTCGTAAAGATAACCTTGGTGTTACAATTGGGGTTGTTCCAGCAACTGTCAATTCAATTGTATCTGATCCATCACCGATATCAGTTGATTGCCAAAACAATGTATCTGTGTTAAAGAGTGTTGGTTCGAAACCGAGCATCAGATCCTCTTCACAAGTGGTAAGTCCCATCGCATCTGTTTTGATAAGTCGAGGAAACAAATCTTCATTGGAATCAAAATCAATTGCTGTTCCAATAAACATAGATCCTTCGTCTAGTGTTCCGTCTAATTCCGAATCAACCAAGAGGCTTCCAGAAAACATTGGAAATTGGGTTTGACTAGTAACTGTACCATTTGAAGTCATGTCTACATGAAACGGAGTGTAAGAGTTTGTTTCACTTGTCACAAGTCCACCTGCAACTCTGATCAAACCATTTTCTAGAATATCCAGAGAAAGTCCTGTTGTACTAAATGAGTCGGCTACTTCAAATCCCCAATTAATGATTCCTAAAGAGTCAAAACTCATTATGACAGCTCTGTCGTTTACAGTACCACTAATCAAAATCGTTGAATCGATTGCAACTTTCACATCTGAAACCACTGTATTAGAATTAAGAGCACCTTGGGGGGTGTGTGATCGCGACCATAAAATTTCACCTGTAAAAGCATCTGCTTCAAAAAGATAAAGAGATCCTTCATTATCTAAATTACCTGCAACGACCACAGTAGTTGTATCACTGTTAAATGTCATATCATGATCTAAGGCATTGACAACGTTATCGATAGAATCAATTTGCAATGAGTTAAACCACAGTATATCTCCATTATCCGCATCAATACCTATAAGTCCTAATTCTTGAGAGTCCTCGGCCTGCACTGTAGCTAAAACGACAAAGACTGAATCCTGTATCGTAACAATTTCAACTTTGTGATTTGCATCTTGAGAGATTTCCATTCCAGAACCAAATGTCAAAGACCATATAGGATTACCTGCAATATCAGTAGGTGCAACAATTATATTAAACAGTGAATCTACATCGCTTACTGCACAAAAGACATAGCCTGTTTGTGTCTCCTCTACCTCTCCATCAAGTTCAAGATTAATCGTGTCTCTAAAGTAATATTCAACGGTCCTATTGAAGTCGCCTTTTGGTGTAAAGAATGACAAATTAACTGCTGTAATCTCTATGTCTTCCTCACTCAAGGTATCTACGGCAGAAAACACGACATAGTTCTCATTTGGCAATTGATTTATATCCATACTATACATCGATAAATCTTGATCACCTAAGCGATGTAATCTATCGTAACTTTCTTGAGCAGAAACTTGTCCTGAGATAGCATAAATAAGGATGAAGAAAACTATAGAGGTTGAAAATCTCATTCGTAAGTTTTTATGAATTGTGTCCACAAAGGTAAAATTACCAAATGTTTCTGTATCTCGATGCGTGTTGATTACCAATATAACGACAATGCACGTAGAAATGAGATATCCTTGAGCAATAAAAAATGGCCAGATTCAATAGAATCCAGCCATTAATCCATTATGTTTCTCTTTATAAGAGCAATGATGTCGTTTCTATCCTAATAAGGATTGCAATTTCATTGCAAGACCCATATCTCCAGCAATTTTCACCTTGCCTCCCATGACAGCTGCCATTGGGTTTAAGTCTCCACTTTGAAGTTGAGAAAATACATCAGAAGTAGTTGTAATCGTACACGCAGCTTCTGCATCTTCCTCCGAAACAACATTCGCATCTCCAGTGCCATCAATCAAGATTGGTTTTTCATCAATCATAAATTTGATTTTATCTCCTACTGGTGCTGCAGCTACTGCCTGCTCTTTGATTTTTGCAATAATTGTGTCTATCATTATTTTATTTAATTTTCTTCTTTAAATGAATTTGATAAGTAGAATCAATTTATATAAAATTAGCAAATTAATTCTTTCTCTTTCATAACTGTCAATACTTCTTTGTCAAGTAAGGTTTCCTTCAATCCAGCAATTTTCGGTATTTCATATTTGAAATAAAATTTCATAGTATGAATCTTACTTTCATAAAACTCCTCGGTTTGCTTTAACTGGCCTGTTACTAATGCCTTCTTGGACTCAGTTGCCATTTCAAGCCATTGCCATCCAACAACAATTGTACTTGCAAATTCCATGAAAATGGTCGCATCTGCCAGAAAACGTTCATAATTACCTTCCATAGCAAATGACAATAAGTGAGTAAATACCTCCTGCATGTCTTTTAGCTTAGCTCCAAGTTGAGCAGCATATGGTTTGAGCTCATCAAATGTCAAAGCAGCTTCAATTGATTTTTGTATTTCTTTACCTACTAATTGGATAGCTCTTCCATTTTTCAATGTTGATTTTCTTCCCAACAAATCCAGAGATTGTATCCCTGTGGTCCCTTCATAGATTGACATGATTCTGATGTCTCGATAGTATTGTTGCAAGATAAACTCACTGCAAAAACCAGCACCACCTAATACTTGCAAGCCTGTACTTACGGATTTGATGCCCATTTCAGAAGGATAGGTTTTTGCAATTGGTGTCAACCATTCTAAAATATCATGAGCGTCCTCTGCAACTTCACCTTCTTCGTTATGAGATACATCCAGTAAACGTGAACATCTTAGTAATAAACTTACACTAGCCTCAGATACGGCTTTTTGTAATAATAACATCCGTCTCACATCAGGATGTTGAATAATCAAGGCTTGTTCTTCATCTGGGTTTTTACTTCCATCAGAAGTCAATTTTCTTCCTTGCGGACGCTCGTTAGCATACTTTAATGATGCATAGTATGCGGCGGTAGCAACAGATGCAGCAGTCATCCCAACATCAATTCTAGCACCGTTCATCATCTGGAACATGTACTTCAATCCTTTGTGTGGGGCTCCTACTAACCACCCATAACAATCATCCTTCTCGCCCAACATCAAATGAGTTGTGCAATACCCTCTTTGTCCAAGCTTCTGAAAATCTCCAGCAGTTTGCACATCATTAGGTGTCATATCTCCATTTTCTGCAATTCTGTTTTTTGGAACAACAAAAAGTGAAATACCTTTCGTCCCTTCAGGAGCGCCATCAATTCTGGCTAGATATAAATGAATAAAATTGTCGTGATATTCATGATCTCCGCCAGAAATATAAATCTTTTGTCCTTTGATTTTGTAAGAACCGTCTTCTTGTGGAGTTGCACTTGACGTAATGTCAGACAACGAACTTCCTGCCTGGGGCTCTGTCAAACACATTGTTCCTCCCCATTTACCATTCAACATATTAGGCACATACTTTTTCTTCAATTCATCAGCTCCAAACGCAAGGATAAGTCCGGCAGCTCCTGCTGTCAATCCAAAGTACCCACCGACATTGTTATTGGCAGCTGCTTGGATATGTGACAATGCACCATATAAGAGATGTGGCATTTGCTGACCCCCATCTTCATAATCAAATTGAGCACCTATTGAACCATTCTCTCCAGCCAATTTGACGACTCTACCTATTTGGGGATGGACATATATTTTTCCATCTTCAAATCGAGCAGGATCTTCATCCATTTCTCTATAAAACGGAAAGTATTCTTTATCACAAGTATCCTTTGTTGATTGGAGTAAGATCTCCACAGCTTCTACATCATAATCCGCATATCGTTCATACTTCAATACGTCTTCTATGTTGTGTACCTCATTCAGTAAAAAACGGAGGTTTTCCAAATTCGTGTAATCGTTCATGCTAGCTTATTTTTGATAAAAATTTAACCCTGAGTATAGTTTTACAAATATATACAATTTGTTCCTTCAATCAAATAGCTAAAAAGAGAGATTTTTTAGTATACTCTGAGTTAAATTTAAGATTCATTAATACCAAATGGTCTTAAAGCTGCCATATGTCAGGATTAACTTAATAAACTAGAAACCGTCAAAAAACTAAGGTCTGATCAACTTTGCTTCAGTTTCTGGCTTATTCTTGACATATTTTTCCAGCCATTGATCTTGTTCCCATAGCAGGTGTAAAATGGATTCTCTTGCTGTATAACCATGACTTTCTTTAGGAAACATGACCAACCGAACCGTAGCACCAAGGCCTTTCAATGCATTGAAATACCGTTCTGATTGCATAGGATATGTGCCGCTATTATTGTCTGCCTCACCGTGAACCAACAATAATGGAGTTTTCATTTTCTCCGCATGCATAAAAGGAGACATGCCGTAATATATTTCGGGTGCTTCCCAGTAATTTCTTTCCTCGGACTGGAATCCAAACGGTGTTAATGTTCGGTTGTACGCACCAGAACGTGCAATCCCAGCAGCAAATAAATTAGAATGCGACAATAAATTAGCTGTCATGAAAGCACCATACGAGTGCCCGCCTACAGCAATGCGATCTCTATCAATATAGCCCATATCATCAACAGCATCAATTGCCGCTTTAGCATTAGCAACGAGTTGAGTTCTGAAGCTATCATTTGGTTGTTCTTCTCCTTCGCCAACTATAGGAAAGGCTGCATCATCAAGCACAGCATACCCTCTCATTACCCAAAAAACGGGAGAGCCATAATAGGGATAGGTAAACTCATTTGGAGACGAAGTAACCTGACCCGCACTCGCTTTATCTTTATACTCTCTCGGATATGCCCACATAAACATGGGAAGTTTCTCTTTATTTCGCATGTTGTATCCTGGAGGTAAATAGAGCGTTGCTGATAAATCTAAGCCATCATCTCTTTTATAGTTAATCACCTCTTTATGGACATCCTGCAATCCTTTAAATGGATTTTCAAAGAACGTAACTTGACTAACATCCCCTGAGTATACGTTTCTGAAATAATAATTAGGATAGTCCGTTTTTGATTCAATCCTGGCTAAGACCTTTCCATCTTTCATGTCCAACGAAGAGTATAAACTCTCCAATGTTTTTTCGCCATCGGCATGATACAACCGTTCTGTAGTGCCTGTCTCTATATGGTACTTATCTACAAAAGGGCGAATCCCTTCTTCTGAGTAGCCATCCCCAATGAGAAATAAATTGCCATCGATGAGATCAAGTATATCTTTACCATATTTATTCTCTTTTGTAGAAAATTCACCTGGATCTGTATATCGGTCTTGGTAATTGCGATCGCCTATTGTCTTTACTTCCTCTTCGTGATTGGAAGGATTAAACATATAGCTCTTGGTATTTCGACTATTCCACCAATAGTCATAAGCAATCGCTAGTTCATCAGTACCCCAGTCAATACTGTTGAATCTGTTTATGGTTTTAATCAAAAACAGTTTTTCATCTGTAAATGGTGCCGCTTGTTGATAGACAGCATCTCTGAAATCAGCTTCTATATTTGCATCACCGCCATCCAAAGCTTCAGCCCAATATAAGGTAGCTGGTTTGTCAGCTCTCCATCTCATGTCTCTTGGACCTGTCCTAGTTGACATAAATCCTTTTGGCAAATCCTCAATAAGAGGCACATTCAACATATTCTTAACTAGTGATCCATCCAATCCTACAACATCAGTCTTAGACGGAAATCTGTAATATGGCACCAAATAGGAATAGGGTTTGTTCACTGTTGTCAATAAGAGATATTCTCCATTTGGTGACAATGAGATGGAACGATAAATAGCATTCTCTTTCCAAAAATGTTGCTCTCCAGACAAATTTATGGTGTATAATTCTGAATGACTGAGTACATCAAAATTTTGCTCATCTGTTTTATTTTTCAATAAATCTTGATAGGTCCGATTTTGTGCTTTTTTACCACCGTCATTTACAGATATTGTAGGACCAGTTGGGACAGTTATTTTGGTATCCACCATAGCGTTTTTCTCAGAAGGTAGAACCTTAATAATGAGCTGCTCACTATCATTTAACCATGTAAATGGCCTACCAATATTTGCGTTGAGTACTGCATCTGTCAATTTAGACACCTCACCACTTTGCACATTAAGCACCCACAATTGTACGCCAGTAGTTGTTGTATTGGTGAACGCCATTTTATGTCCATCAGGTGAAAATGAAAAATTGGACAACTGAGCATCTGTAGGCAAACCGGATATTTCTGACTCAGAAGAAGAATCTACATCAAATAATTTCATTGAATAATAATATCGCTGTCGACTAGAGATGTTTGTTTTTGGATTTATCCGAAGCCCAGCAAGCCTCATTTCGGGTTCGGATAATTCCTGTATCGATTTAAATGATTTTCTATATAACAAAACTCCTTTTGTCCAATCACTATTCACTCTAAGAAGAGGCGGCAAAGGAGCATCAGCCAATTCAAGTATTGATTGATCCGGAACCTGATAGCCAAGATCTACCTGACCTATTGCAATTTGGCAAACTAAAAGGAAAAATATAAGCTGTTTCATGACGTAGATTTTATGACAATCAAATTAAGAAACTAGATGCATTTTATATGTATAAAGGCACATGAATCATCCAATAGCGTTATATGTCATCCTTATGTAGTGCCAATATGGTCGTTATGTAAATTAAGTAAGCTTTGTTGCAAGGAAGATTTGCCTCATCTTTGAAGTGCAGTTTAAAGGTGTTAATTATAAAGAGGCCATTTGAGAAATCAGGTGGCCTTTTTTTATTGCTTCTGACTAATGTAGTCCTTTGCTTCAGAAACCAAGCTCCATTCCTGAGCAATAGGTGTTTCACCTCTTTGAGGCACATAGGCAAACGGAACGGAATCCTTTTCCTCAGTTTATCAAGTCAATCTTAATCGAAGGTCTCTGTGTCTTAGTAGAGAAATGTAGTCCTTTGCGTCAGAAACCAAGCTCCTTTCCTGAGCAAAAGGTGTTTCACCCAATGGCATTTAGTTAAGGAAAATACCCTTCTAAGGCCTCAACTTTTAGTAGTACAGGCAAATGTATTCTGAGTATTTTTTGTGATTTAGGGTATTGGTCCCAATTGGAATTTAGGGGTTTCTTTATTAAATTTTTCTTTTAAAAAATATGCCTATAAATGTTTTAATTATAGGATTTTCAATCGATTAGACATGAGAATATCAATAAAACATTTGTCACTTTTTTTGATCAAAAATACCGCCAAATGGA
>CAYNMW010000206.1:0-7235 GCA_964398295.1 uncultured Saprospiraceae bacterium
AAAAATGCACTCGAGAAAGAAAAGCTCTCTCGCCCTTAATCCCTAAAGGGGCAGCGCTGATTCCTTTAGGAAAAGAAGGCGCGCGAGAGCTAAAATAGCACAACTAGTTTACACACGTTTTTGAGTTGAATTCAAACCATCTTTAAGATATTCATTACTTTTAAAAGCAACAGTAATTGATATCATGAAAATTTTGTTCTACACATTGCTCACATTTAGTCCAATACTTCTTTTTTCGCAAACTAAAGCCTTAGTTGGCGGTACTCTAATTGATGGTTTTGGTGGCAAGCCAATTCACAATAGTGTCATCATTGTTGAAGATGAGACCATCGTCCATGTAGGACATCAAGGCAATACAGATGTACCCGATGGAGCAGAAGTTATCTCTACAGAAGGGATGAGTGTGTTGCCAGGTCTATGGGACATGCACGTTCATTTGATGATAAACGGACATAGCGACTATGCACATTGGGATACAGCATATATCGAACGATTTGCAGATGTGGTGATGCCTGCCTCGGCGCATCAACTGCTGCGAGCTGGTATAACAAGTGCAAGAGATTTAGGTGCACCATTAGACGCAAGTCTGGATGTCAGAGATCGCATCAATCGTGGAGAAATTCCTGGTCCGACCATGTATATGTCTGGTCCATTTATTCAGCATGAGGCTTATCCCGGCACGGAAGCATTTCGATGGGGAGTGAAAGGAGCAACAGACGCTCGTCAGAAAGTTGCACGTTTGGCGAATGCTGGTGTGGATTGCATCAAACTGATCGATCAGGATCAAATGACAATGGAAGAGGTACATGCTGTTGTTGATGAGGCACATAAACACAATTTAACTGTAGTGGGACATTCGCACAGACCTGACGAAATTCGCAGAGGTCTTGCTGCTGGAGTTGATAATTTTGAACATACTGGTTTGTCATCTGCACCTAGATATCCTGATGATGTGATGGAAATGATCAGAGAACGAACGGCTAAGATGAATTTAGGTCCACTCTATTGGACTCCGACTGTAGAAGGGTTATTTAATTATGAATATGTACGAGATAATCCTGAAAAGTTAGACAATGATTGTTGGCATTTAGATTTGCCAAAGGATATCATTGATGACATAGAACAATCAATACAGTATCCTGGAAGGTTGCCATATTTTCAACTAACACCCAGTCGTAAACCTACCTTAGAAACTAAGGTCAAACAATTAATGGAAGCTGGAGTAGTTTTATTAATTGGAACAGATAGTGGCATACCGATGAAATTTCACTGTCAATCTACATGGAATGAATTAGATGTTTGGGTAAATGAATTTGATATCGATGCCATGTATGCCATTAAGGCGGCAACGTATTGGCCTTCAAAAATGATGGGCGTAGATAATTTGTATGGAACAATCAGTGAAGGTAAAAAAGCTGATATAATTGCTGTTGAAGGAGATGTATTGCGTTGGATTAATTTATTGTCAGATGTTGATTTTGTGATGAAACATGGGGAGGTAATTGTTGATAAATAATAAAATCAAATTAAAAAGCGTTTTACAATTGACTTAAGACAACGATAGTTAAGATCAACACCAAGTTCCTCCTAGAACAAATAATGACTTTAAATTTATTTAAATGAACTGTTACACGTTTATCTTATTTCTAATTCCTATTAGTGCTACTTGTCAATTTGATAAGGTTTTTGACAATGAAAGAGAATATTTCTTTTCAAATAAAGTACAAACATCAGAGCAATCCAATAGTTACAATTATTGTGTACAAATGACCGATTCGCTGTTAACAATTACCCAACAACCAGATAAGCATGTATTAGTATCTGGAATAAACTGCGCATTGAAAACATATAATGAGGAACTCGTACACAAATTGCTATCATTAATGGATGCAAATAAGTACACCTTATCAAAATATTCCATCGAAAACATTGAGTCAAGTTATCCGAAATTCTTAGCGGAGTTTTACCATCTAACAATTCCAGCTAAACAAGTCATCAACAATCATGAGCTCGGTGAAAAGTTGGCTCAAATATTCATTGATGACCAAACCTGTAGAGGAGGTCCGAGTTCACTTTATAAGCAAAAGTTTGAAGAATTGAACTATGAAGTTGTTGTTGATCATTTTAAAACGATGGAGGAGGTAGATTCAATAAATACGATGAAACTTGATCAGATATTAGATGATAAAGAGACGCTCAATTTAGATGAAATTGGTAGCTGGGGAATAACAGCCATTTTTGCGGTAGCTCAGCATTCAAGTGAACTGACGAAATATAAAGATTTGATGGATACACTATTTACCAATGGTGATCTTGATGCAAGTACCTATGCAACCTATATAGATCGGTATAATTTAAGAACGAACAAACCACAAATTTATGGAAGCCAGTGGTCTTGTGAGAGTATATTGGAAATGGAGGATATAGCTAATGTTAATAAAAGAAGGATGACAATGGGTATGATATCTATAGAACGATATTCGATTTTATTTGGTGATGTTTGGCAGACTTTCCTGTCTGATTGTAGAGAGGCTAAAGGTGAATAAAATGGACAGGTGTGAAAGCAATGCAGGGTCGATAGAGGCTTAATCCCAAAGCGGGATTGCCTTTTTTTCTAATGTTGTCGATGGTAATTTGACATACCAAGTGACTCCTCTATTGGCTTGCCTACTTTCTATTATTTCTTCTGACCTAAACTCTCTATATAATGTACTTATTTCACCGTTTGTGCCAACTAGCATTGTCCATTTGTTTTGATGCTTTAAATCTATACGGACAGTGTCGGCATCTAAATATGGTTTTTGTCCGAGAATTTCACTTATTTGACCAAACAGTTCAGTACCATTTACGATTGATAAAAATTGAGCATCTGCAATATGCTCCATTGATTTTAGTGTGTCCGTTTTCCGCCTTCTACCGATTCCAATCCTTATTGGGTGTCCCATTCTTGCAGCGTCAATGAGTGTTTCTTTGTCACCAAGAATAGTTTGTCCTTCTGCATCATTTTTAAACACAATATGCCAAGAGGATTCTAGACTTGGTTTTTGATTACAACTAATTTGTGTGAGGGCGATTAAAATGATGACGGTGCTTTTCATGATAGTCTTTGTATTAAACATTTAACTCTAAGACACATTCTCCCAGCTAGTATCGAAATGCTATGGCTGGAATATTATCTGATTTATTAATAAGATGCACATTTCGGTATTTTGGTTCTGATGATGCTTTATTTTTTAATGTATATTTTTAAAATGAAAAGATATTCTGCTTCTTATAGAATGGAATGTTTTATACCATGGTCAGATAAACAGCGAATGTTATTCTTCAAGCTCAACCTCCACAATCAACTCCTTATCATTCTCCCGAACATTACCCACTCGTTTAGATACAGGATAAGCTTTCATCAAATCAGAAGGATAAGGCTCAAGTAATTGAATCGCTTCCTCAGAAGGAATGGACATATCCAGCCAGTCTCGTTCTTGTTCAGGTAATAAGATTGCAGGCATTCTGTTGTGAATGTCTAGCATCAATTCGTTTGGTTCTTGCGTGATTAAGGTAAAGGAATGAATAGTTGTTCCGTCAGGAGAACTCCATCGTTCCCATAAACCAGCTACACAGAAAACTTCAGTATTTGTTGTCGTAATTCTAAATGGTTGTTTGCCACTTTCTGTTTTTTTCCATTCATAAAAGCCATCGAATGGGACAATGCATCTTTTTTTATTGACTGCATTTTTAAAGGTCTTTTTTTCTAGCAAAGTTTCCTTTCTTGCATTGATCATTTTATAGCCGACCTTGATGTCCTTAGCCCAAAATGGAATGAGTCCCCATCGATAGAATTGCAAATGATCCTGATCCAAGTTTGTCATTACTGGATGCATATGACTTGGAGCAACATTAAAATTAGGTAGGGGATTGTATCGTTCTAAATCCTCGCTATAAAAAGAAGCATTAAACCGTTTCTCTAATTCTTTTTCTTTAATGGTGAGTGAGGATCTCCCACACATGCTTAGAATTTTTGAGACTTGACATAGTTATCTATGCCTCTTGATTTGAGTTGACTTGATACAGATAAGGCTTGATTATAGTCGTCGCTTCGGCTTGCCAAAACGGTGTAATATTGGGACTCATCAAAGACTACTGATTCAGCTGTGTATCCGAGATTGTTGAGTTTACGAACCATGTTGCCTGCATTGGCTTCTACTAGAAAATTACCTGCTACGACCATATACTTTCCATCAGCAGAGCTATATGTTTTTCTTAGTGCTGGTTCGCTATATGTTTCTTCTGTTTTGACTTCTTTTTTGTATTGAGGTTCCTCATCATCAAACAATTGATCTGCCAGATCACTGTTGTCTTCACCATAGGACTCCTCATCCGAGAAGAATTCATCATTTGCATTTTCAGCTACATCAGAGACTTTGTCTGTGACGTTTTCTACTCCATTTTGAGCTTGATCCAGTAAGCCTTCGCTCGTTTCTGTACACTTTTCATAAGTAACAGAAAGTATGGAATACAAGAAAAATAGAATTAAAACCCAGATGACTATTTTAAAAACACGTCCCATGACAAAATTGATTAGTAAGTAAAATTAAACATTTTTATAATATATAAAAACCTGACATGTAATAAATCATATATTTTTGGTATACTTATTTTTGTAGAAATCGAACTGAAAGACGAATATCGTAACTAACTGGGGTCACCCTCTTGCATCTCCCTCTAGGGAGACATCCTCCCGCGTATCCTGTTTCAAGCTTGATATAAGCAATGAGCTAAAGCTGTAAATGCCTACCTTGAGGGAGGTCAGGTGGGTGAATTTTCAAGTATAAAAAGTACAGAATTGCTCCCTAAGAATACGCCCTTACATCCTTCTTCTCCATGTAATTGATGAATGCCTTATTGACAATACGTTGACCACCAAGTGTAGGATAATCACCTGAGAAGTACCAATCTCCAGTATGCTCTGGGCAAGCTAAATGGAGGTTATCAATGGTCTGGAAAATTATCTTCACATCACAATCAACATGTGCAGGGGTGAGCATATCTGCCATTCGTTGCGAAATTTGTTCCTGAGTATATTGAGCATAAAGCGCTTTCACATGGTTTTCAATTTTGCCACTTTTGATGTCTGCATCTGTCAAACATTTATGGTAGCATTGTTCGAGCAATTCTTCCTTACCATCAGAATTAAGTAGACTGACCAAAGAACGGAAAGCTGCAAAATTGCCCATCTTTGACATATCTATTCCATAGCAATCTGGATAGCGAATCTGAGGAGCAGAAGATACAATTACAATTTGTCGTGGCTTCAACCTGTAAAGATTGGTCAAAATACTATCCCTTAAAGTAGTTCCTCTCACAATCGAGTCATCTAACAAAACAAGTCTATCTATACCGTTTCGGACGATACCATAGGTCACGTCATATACGCTTGATACAAGTTGTCCGCGTGATTTATCGTCGGCGATAAAGGTCCTCATCTTTGCATCCTTAACAACCACTTTTTCTACCCTTGGCTGAAGAGCTAAAATTTTCTCAAGTTCTTCTTCCGTTATAGAGGATCCTTTTTCAAGAATTCTACTTTTCCTCACTTTCGCATACTCGTTTTGCAGGCCTTCGACCATTCCGAAAAAAGCAGTTTCAGCAGTATTAGGAATGAATGAAAAAATAGTGTTTTCTAAATCGTGATCTACAGCATCTAGGACTTTAGGCGCGATCAATTCTCCCAATTTTTTACGTTCGGTATAAATCTCACGGTCATTTCCTCTAGAAAAATAAATGCGCTCAAAAGAACATGACTTTTTCTCTTCTTGAGTTTTGATCAATTTCTCCTCAACAGTACCATTTTTCTTTATGATTAATGCGTGGCCAGCTTGGAGCTCTTTTACTTCACTAAAGAGAATGTCAAAGCTCGTTTGAATAGCTGGTTTTTCAGAAGCAAAAATCACTTTTTCATCATCGTGGTAATAATAACCAGGTCGAATGCCATGAGGATCTCGAATCACAAACGCATCTCCATGACCAATCATACCACTCATTATATATCCTCCATCCCATTTTCTACTTGCACGTTGCAAGACACGTTCTACATCAAGATGTTCGCAAATGAGTCTATTCATTTCCTGGTTGGAGTAGCCCTCCGGCTTATACCAAGAGAACAATCGCTGGACTTCCTCGTCTAGAAAATGTCCTATTTTTTCCATCACGGTAACGGTGTCCGACTTTTCTTTGGGATATTGACCTAATTCAACTAACTCATCAAATAGCTCATCAACATTTGTCAGATTAAAATTACCTGCGACGGCGAGATTTCTGTTTTTCCAGTTGTTCAAACGTAAAAATGGGTGAACACTTTCAATGGAATTCGAACCATGAGTTCCATAACGGAGATGACCCATCAATAATTCACCTGTATAAGGTAAATTATCTTTCATCCATTCGGGATCATTTTTTTGTTCTTCAGTAAGATCATTGAAATAGCCATTGATGTCATCAAACAAGTCCTTTAAATACTGACTAGAATTTGACCGTTTTCTGCTTATGTAGCGATGTCCCGGTTGTACGTCCAGTTTTATTGTAGCAATACCAGCTCCGTCTTGTCCGCGGTTACGCATTTTTTGCATCAATAGCTGGAGTTTGTACAAACCGTAAAGTGAAGTGCCATACTTTTCAAGGTAATGGTCTAGTGGCTTCAGGAGGCGGATGAATGCGAGCCCACATTCATGTTTAATCTGGTCGCTCATTCAATAATTAGTGAGATCATTCAAAAACAAAAGTAATGTTTTATTAATACATATATTGTTTTTTATCTATGTCTTTGGAAGCTAAAAATCTCGTTAGATTTCTCCGCAAGGTCGAAATGAAATTTAATTCATTTATTTATCTCTCGACTGGCGCTCGGGATGACCGCGCTTCTACTAACATTGGATTACAATATTTCAATAGATGGAGAAATATCGAATCAGTATAAACACCTTGTTATTAATTTAATTTTATAGCCTACAAGGCTATTGAGGGCTTGGGATGACAAAGCTTCTAGCGAAACTTAATCGAGTATATTATCGTTCGGAGCGAAACAGTCTGTGCTGAGCTTCTCGAAGGAAAGTGAAATCGGGCCTTGTCATTCTGAGCGAAACAGCCTGTCCTGAGCTTGTCGAAGGAAAGTGAAGTCGAAGAATTGTTCTTCAACTGCACAAAGGACAACATTTCTTGGGATGACCGTTTTGTCATTCTTC
>CAYNMW010000207.1:0-7215 GCA_964398295.1 uncultured Saprospiraceae bacterium
GCTCGGGATGACACCTCTTCGAAATCATTGGCTAATGAGGGCTCGGAATGACAGAGCTCAAAAGGAGTGACTATCAATGCATTACAAAGTTGTCATAGATAGCACATTAGAAAATCGTCACTAAGACGGATCCATAATCTTACCTATGAATATTGGTACATTGGTATCAGTATGTCTCAAGACAATCATAAATGGATTGTCGAAAATAAAAGGAGGTGGTACTGATTCAACTCCAACTCCGACAGCAGTCACGGCTGCTCCTTCTGCTCCTTTTTCATCTATCTTTAAAAATGTGTCATGGATCACTCGGGAGATAAACAGATTGCCTCCTGCTTGGCCCAGCTTGTCAAGCTGCGCATTTGCTTCTTGAAAAGCTCTGACCATACCCATCGATTGTAAATCTTCTGAAATTACTTTCTTGAATTTTATTTCGAATTTCGGTAAACTTAGATCGATCCTGCTTTCTTGCATTTGATCATTGACCAGCGTGGTATATATGTTTGCTAGTTCGTTAAATGAAAATTCATTTAAATACTCGTTTATAGATATAGTAGGTTGTATGAATGTCATTGAAAAATTAGAGCCTTTGAACAATAGATCAACTGCTTTGATTGTCTCGTCTTCGTAATTTAAAAATGAAATATCGTTCTTCATTGTCTGGACGTCTACCAAAGTCCCATCTATTAGGTTAAACGATCTGTCTCTCGTTAATCCTTCTTCAAAGGGTTTATCCCAATCTCCAATAAAATACAAAGCATTCAACAAGAACAATACTTCATCAGGGCGGAGCTCTTCTAGGATTTTAGGAATGCGTCCTTCCGTCTTTTCATTCGCCCAAGCATTAATGGCTTCTACATTGAAGTCATCTGGAAATAATTCTGCATTGTACGAATCCTGCATATTGTTTTGAAAATCTTCAAATACATTAATCATGTTTGGATTCCAAAATACTGACTGAGCACTTCGCAAAAACGTATCATCTGTAGCGTCATTATTTATTTGCTCTATTGTTTCACTATAAAATTGATTAATGCCTGATGGAAAAAAATTACCAAGCTCTAATGCCTGTCGCATTTCGTTAAGCGTTTCATCAACTGCACCATTACTCGCCATATACAAAGCGGTTTCAATACTTAATGGTGAAATAATGATGTTCTCATCTTCTGGAGAGTCGTCATGGATTGTCAGGAAAGATTTAAAGCCAAAATCTAACATTGCTTGTTGAAGATTTTGAATGGTGCCCTGATCACTGATGCCAGGTTCTTCAGTAACTGGAGGCTCTGGGTTTATTGGAGATTGCACATCATCAGAGCTACATGACGCAATTGATAACACTATTATGATAAACAGTAATTCTCTCATAGTGTGTTTTTTATAATAGACGAACGATGGAGAGCAATTGGTTGGTGTGTACAGAAAGTTTTCTGGTGCTAATGTATAGCCTATCCCAAATCAATTATCTCTGCCCCCACATCTTCGTACCGATTCGCCTCATCTTCTTCATCCCCATAAGCAGCTAGTGTGGGATTCATTTCATATTGTTGCTTCACAAAATCACACCAGTGGCATTCCTCTTCGCCACAACCATCAAACTCATGTTTTTGTATGCCTTCATAAGAATCTTTGAGTTGCTGTTCTACCAAAGAGATATCTGCGTCTTCTATCTCAATTCGTTTTTGTACATATTTGTCACCATTGGGTTCGACAAAATCCATGGTGCCAGCGTACATTGGTTTTGTAATTCTTGGATCGTTTGAAAGGAGCATTTTGTAGAAGACAATTTGACGCCAGTAATCGCCACCTGGATCTTCCTCTTCTTGTGGGCCTTTTAATTTTTTGGCAGCGTAAGTGTACTTCCCAGTTTTATAATCAAAGACTTCTATTTTATCATCAAAGACATGAATGCTGTCTATTTTTCCGTTGATCGGAATGTCCTTGTACTTGGCTAGGTTAACGGTATGTTCTTGTTTGAATTCTCGTGGCAAGGACCAATTTTTATGGTGCTGTTCATAATATCCAGTCAGGATTTCTTTACCAATAAGCTTATGGTCTTTGTATTCTTTTTCTGTAAAATGAGATCTGTATCGATACATTGCATTTTCAAAATAAGTCACTAACGCTTCAACTTTAGGAATTGCACGTTGAGGATTATTCTGAATATCATTAAAGTAATTTTCCAGGGCATTGTGAACTGCATTTCCAAAACCCATGCTTTTATTTCTAGCCTTGGGCACCTTCAATATATTTTCGAAATAAAAACTCAATGGACATCTGAGGTATTTATTTAGATGGGTGACACTCATGGAATAATTTTGTAACAAGCGATCGATATGGTCGTGATCGATCAATTCTGCTTTCACATATTGATATCCCATTAGTGTTTGTTGGAATTCGTTCATGGCTTCTTCCGACAAAGATTTTTTCTGAATGCTTAAATCAGAATCCTTCATTAATTCAGTCAAAAACCGACACGGCTCCAGTTCTTTTTCCTCTTCATTGTAAGTAGAATGAGAGAGGTAAAGATAGGACTCGCATCTTGTCATGGCTACATAAAATAACCGGCGATCATCATCTACATCACTTTTATCTGTTGCCGGTACAAGAGAGGGAGGAAATCGAAAGCGTCTATTTTTATAATCTGCAGTTACCCAATTTTTATCGTCAGCCGCAATAATAAAGACATGTTTGAATTCAAGTCCTTTTGATGAATGGGCAGTAAGAAATTGCACACCTTCTTCTGAATGAATGATTTTCATTAAAGGAAGTGTTAGTTCTGCTTCCTTCATGTTATTGAGAATATTCATTAAATCCACCAGTGTGATCAATGGACTTTTAGTAGATTCATTTTTAATTAATTCGAAAAATGTATTGACCAATTGAAAATTCCAACTTGGTTTATTAGTATCCATTAATGAAGAAAAAATACCAGAATCAGTCAGTATTTTTCCAAAGAAGTTTTGGAGTGTCAGGTTGTGCAAATCTGTCATCCATTGCTCAATGATGGCTGCCACTTTCATAATCTCTTCAGGTGAAGAAACCCCTGCTTTTTCTAAATCAGTTTTGGATTGCAATACTGAACGCCACTTAAAATCATCGCTTCGGTCTTCTGTATTTCTAGAACAATACACAGCAATTTTTCCTAGGTCATAAGGACGCAGGTTAAACCAAGCATAGTGGAGCAAGGTATATAAATGACCTTCGCCAGAATTCACTTGCTTGTTCTCCATATGTACGTACTCCAAAATGGTGATCAGTTGTTTGACCAACGGATTCTCCAGTACATTTATCTTTTTCTTAAGTGCAAGTGGGATTCCTTTCCTTGTCAGGTAATTGATCAGGTAGTCTGCATTCTTGTGTTTTTTGTAAATAACCGCAATGTCCTTGAGCGCCGTTCCATTATTTTTTAATGCTATAATTTGATCTGCAATATCTTTTGCTTCTTGCTGGGCATTTGGGTATTCAACAATGACTGGTGCAGTTTTGATGAGCTCATCGGTCTTTGATTCAACTAACTCTTTTTGATAGATAGGATAGAGTTGGACCAACCGCTTGGCATTGTGCTCAATCAGTTGTTTTGATCGGTCTAATATCTCCTGTGAAGAGCGATAATTATTTTCCAGGATAATGATTTCTGGATCATACTTTTCTTTAAACTCAACGATATTATCCATTGATGCTCCTTGAAAACGAAATATGGATTGGTCATCATCACCAACAACAAATATATTTGCTTGCTCTTCCCAATAACTGGCTAGCTTATCAACAATAGTGTTTTGTGCTCCGTTTGTATCCTGAAACTCGTCTACAAGTATAAACTGATATTGTTCCTGGTAATCCAATAATAAATCAGGATTATTTTCCCATGCTTCAATAACCCACAAAATCATATCAGCATAATCAAAGCGTTCTTTCTTTTCTAACTTTTCATTGTACTTGGCAAATTCTTCGATGCCAGCAAGCATAGCCTGATAGCGTTTTAGTTCTTTTTCTATTTTGTTCGGATTCGCGTCTCCTTTTTCATAAGCTATTCCAGTTTTTTTATCTGTATACTTTCGTTGGTATTGATATGCTTCTTCTTCTTCGATCTTTTCTTCATAAGTTTTGTATGCTTCTTTTATATGATCAACTGTCCAGTTTTCTTTTTTCATTGTCTCAAACAATTGACGGAGTCCATTTCTTTCGAAATAGGTGTTGCCTTTAAATCGTTTGAGGTGATGATCATTTGGAAACTCATCAATAATCTCATGTAAGACTTCTACCATTTCCAAATCAGAGAGTGATTGCAAATTTCGATAGCCGCCAAAGTCTGCAATGTTTTCGCGAATGACTTTATTACAGAAAGAGTGAAATGTGAAAATATTAACGTTATATGCTTCTGGCCCAATGAACTTTAGCAATCGTTTACGCATAGCTACTGCTCCAGCATCAGTAAAGGTGAGACATAAGATATTGTGAGGGTTAATGTCTGCCAATTGCTTCATGATAAAGCCAACCCGCGCTGCAAGCAGTTGTGTCTTTCCAGTACCTGGTCCGGCAACAACCATTACAGGTCCTTCAATTTGCTGAACAGCTTCTCGTTGTTTTGGATTTAATTCCTTGAGTGCCGTTTCGAATTGCTTGGTGTAGTTTTGCGTACTCATAAGTGTTCAAATTAAGTTTATGCGTGTATTGTATTTGCACACAAGTCAGACTTTGACATCCAGCAGATAAGATTTAATATACTGATTGAACCGTTGACTATCAGTTGAATCAAATTGTACCACTATTGGCAATATTAAAACGGGTAATTGATGTTTGATTAAAAATTCTTTATGTTCAAATAAGCGGACAGCATCCTTTTCTGTAGTCAGAATATATTTGTTTTTACTTTCCAGATTCTTAAATGCTTCTGCAATAGTTTGTAAATCACGTTCTGTAAAATAATGATGATCTTCGAATTTATACGCTGAAACTTCAGCAACCTTATCACTAAGGTATTCTTCTAAATAATCGCTAGAAGCAATTGCAGAGAGTAAGATGACAGACTGATTTGTATCCAGTTTGAGTCTTTGCCTCCCATCAACTAATAGATAAGGATTGAAATAAGTGTATCTCGAAAAGAACACTTGTTGTTCAGGGAGTACATCTAATTTGGTTGTCATCTCAGAACGATCCGTATCTGTCAAATCATCTGGACATTTGGTCACAATAATGCAATCTGCTCTCTCGGCATCAGACCGCCATTCGCGCAAGCGTCCCATCGGCAATAAATAATCGTCAGTATAGGGTCTGTCAAATTCTGTTAACAAAATATTGATTCCGGGTGATACGGAGCGGTGTTGGAACGAATCGTCTAATAAAATACAGTCTATGTCTGGATGTTGTTTTACGATTTCTGGAATTGCAGTTACCCGACTTTCAGCGACAGCGACAACTACATCTCGAAATTTACGCTTATACTGTATTGGCTCATCACCAGAAGCAAACACCTTATCGTAAATTTCAACAAACCGAAAGCCTTTGGATTTTCGTTTGTATCCTCTACTTAAGACTGCAACATCTATGTAGGGTTGGAGTAAAGAGATCAGGTATTCGACATGAGGTGTTTTACCTGCTCCACCGATTGACAAGTTACCAACACCTATGATTGGCAAGCTAAATGAAGTAGATTTTAAAAATTTGGAATCATAGAATGCATTGCGAAGAGATATCCCCATTCCATACAATAATGAAAAAGGACTGAGAAGAAACCTGACAAGCCAATGCTGAATCATGGAAGGTAGATACAAAATCTCTGGAGCTTAAGCAAGCAAGTGAAGTTTATTTCTTTGAAAGTATCTGATGACCAATTTGACAAGATGTACAGCGATATTGATCACAGTATTCCTTTTTCAAATACAACAATGCCTGACTTTCTAATGCATGTTTTGATGCGACTCCTGCGATATTCCATTTTTTGATAATCGAATTGGATTCTGATGGAATAGATTCGAAGATGTCTATGGACTTGTTTATGATATGATCGTCCTTCTTATATTTTCCGTAACTGAATAATACCGGTACAATCGCATTAATGAGGATAAGTTGAATAGTGGATTTACCGATAAGCTTCTTGCGCAATGTAGAGGATTTACCAAATCGATAATGTGTATCCCAAAATTCTGATGTCGTTATGGTATTTAATTGAGTAATGATTGAATGGCGATCTTTTTCTAACAAAAATTGAAAGGCTCTTGGATATTGATGGAAGTAACTGCAAAGTTGAGCGATCCGAATTGTTGGAAAATTTGCTGGACGTATACGACCAAATTTCCAATAGGTCATTGGAATTTCTTGAAACTGATGTTTGTGTTTTAAAAATTGATATTCTGTATC
The DNA here is from genome assembly GCA_964398295.1 of uncultured Saprospiraceae bacterium. Lineage (GTDB taxonomy): Bacteria > Bacteroidota > Bacteroidia > Chitinophagales > Saprospiraceae > CALFUK01. Next base: position 6,355 of record CAYNMW010000207.1, read on the forward strand.
TAACTCTTCTAGATAACAAGATTTTTCTTTAGCATTATGCAAGAAACCTGCAACTCCAAATAATATTGCTTCTAATTTTTTTATGGAATGCTGATATTTATTCAATAACTCAATAGGAAGTTTTTCTGAAAGTGCATCAAATGCTTCTTTATTTTGTCGAAGTCCAAATGCTCTGAATAAATAGATTGTAAATAATTGTTCCCAATGATAATTTAATTGCTCAGCCAAGTGTAAAATTTCCTTCGCACGCATTTCCAATTTATCCATTGACAATGCCTGTAGCCAAAGGGATACCTTGGAGGAATCAATTCCATTTAGTTGGTTTTCGCACGCAATCCATGATTTTTGCAACAATAGGCTTTGGTGTGTTTGTAAAAGATCAGGATCAACTCTGTCTTCCAAGCAAAGACAAGGAATTTTAATTCCAGAAGAGTTAGTAATCCTTTTATCTTCTTTCCAGACAACATGCAGAATGACATTGTTATAGTTTTTGTCATATTGATGTTTGTGTAATAGCCAATCAGATGATTTGATGTGAATTTCTACATGCCCCATCCATTCAATTCCATCTATCAACAAACAAGCATTGGAAAAATCTGGTCCATTGGAATGATTGTGTATTCCCTTTGATTTGATGACAATTGGTTGGCCGTCGGTGGTGCGTAAATGATGTATAGAAAAATAACCGTATTTCCATACGAAGTGTAAAAAGTCCTCTTTCATTGTAAAGTATGTTGTTTTCAAAAATAAGAAAATCTGACAATACAAATTAAGTCCAAGAATAAAGAGTTAATCAGTACAGTTTATAAGTCCAAGTGGTTTCAACCACTTGTTGTCTCGATACGAGTGGTCTTTAAAAAA
>CAYNMW010000208.1:0-7144 GCA_964398295.1 uncultured Saprospiraceae bacterium
CACTGTATATAAAGATATCCATAGCACCAATATCATTTCCTGAAATAGCAAATTGATCGACGATCGGATTTGGATAAAGAACTAGAGGATGATCGTTGAAGAATAATTCCTGACTACTGGTTACAAAGTCAGCATTGTTGACAAATATATGATATTCACCTGGTGCTAGTCTCGCTGAATAGTTGGCGGAAGATGTCGTAATGGTTGTCCCTAATAAATAGTTGTGCCAAGTGCCTGCTACAGGAATATCAACAGTAATATCTTGAGGGACGACATCAAAATTACCAATCAAAAATAGATGCTCGTCTTCATTAGAAGAGACGATGGATTTTGTGGCACCTCTAAGGTTCAAGGTCACCTCCGCATCTTCATCGATAGCAGGATGAGTTGCTTTCAACTTAAATATTTGTTGGTGCAATTGAAAAAGTGCAGCTCTTTCTGGATCATCAAAATAATTCCATCGAATTGGCTTTCTTGCTAATCTACAATCGTCATTTACAGAGCCATTTGTACATCTATTGATGGAGAAATCATATCCCAATTCTCCAAATTGCCAAATCAATTTTGGACCTGGTATTGCCATAAAGAATGAAGTAGTCATTGCATTTCTTTGCAAAGCTATAGATCTATTTTGTGTGCTGTAGCTCCCACTTCGATTTCCAAAATTTATATTTTTATACATCAGCCTTTCTTCATCATGGCTCTCCATGTATCCAATTAGATTTGCATTGCTAAATCTGCGCTGTTGATGATAGACATGACTAAAATCTGATTGTGCATCATCATTCCAACCCATGGAAGCTTCATTGGCATTAAAGTTTGCATTTGCCCAAAGAAGAAAACCATTTTCCGCAAGTTCAATTTCTTCTGTGTTACTTGCGAAATGTTCTAGAATCAAAATGGACTCAGGATATCGTTCCCAGATGTGGTTGCCATAATCGGTTAGTCTTTCAATTCTTTGAATATCAAATGCGGAAAAAGCACCATCTGCAGTAGAAAATTTCTGAGTGAATCCTTTTGATAAATCGAAACGGAATCCATCTATATTAAACTCATCAAGCCAATAATCAATCGTTTGTTTGGTATATGTTTGCGTGGCTTGCCTATCATGGTTGAAATCAAAACCGACATTGAATGGATGCCTGGCAGTCGGATTAAAATAAGGTGAATTTTCTGCAGGTCTTGAATTGGATGAATCCCAATAGAGGCGTACAAGCGGACTCTGACCAAATGCATGGTTATAGACAATATCCAGAATAACAGCCATTCCATAACCATGTGCAGCATCAACGAATCGCTTAAACGATTCTGGATTACCATAGTATTTATCAAGCGCCATGTGATAACTTGGATTGTATCCCCAACTATCATTATTCTCAAATTCCGAGACAGGCATTAACTCTATTGCATTGACACCAAGACTACTCAAGTATGACAATGTATCGATCAAGGAATCAAAACTATGATCATTTAAAAAGTCTCTCATCAACAATTCGTAGATGACAAGGTCTTCATTGGTAGGGGGTGTAAAATCAGTATTCTCCCACACATATTCTTCAGTTACTAAATCGATAAAAGAAATATGTCCGGATGTTAAACCAATAGGGTAGGGAGTCGGTACGGAATTAAGTGTACTACTTATGCCACTGTCATTGAACTCGTCGAGAATCAAGGTGCTGAAAGGGTCAGCTATTTTAATGTTGCCATCTACAAGATATTGATACAGTAATTCTGAACGATCTGCTATCTGATCGAGTTGAATCCACCAATCATTACCATCTGTAGTTTGTGTCATTTGATACGTTGCATCAATTTTAAAATCACTCAAGTCCGTCAATGCAAATACATGTTCTTTACTAGGCGCGTGTAAGCGTAAAATAACGGAGCCATCATCTTGAACTGTTGCACCATAACCGACATCAACAGGTAGATCAGCTGTTTGTAGGTCATTGTCTAATATCACAAAGCTAAAGCTATCTTCTATCGTTTCAATTCCATTAGTTGCTTCGAATTTGATGATATGATTTCCAGGTTGCGTAGCGACATAATCAAATTGAATTTCTGTTCCTGTACCAGACAAAATTTCCTGATCGTTGTCATATAATGTGTAAGTCGCTTCCATCGATAATGCTGCTGATATAGACAACTCTTCATTTAAAAGGAGAACGATTTGGTCTTCGTCTGGAGTGATGAACTTCCCAGTGAATTCACCAATGTCGGGCACATCTATGAAAATATCTCCCAGTGCGCCAGTTTTACCTTCCTTAGAACCATCTTGATTACGAAAGACAAAAGCAAGTTGCACGACTTCTTCAGCTTCTGGAATTCCATAATATTCTCGTGGCACAAATTCAATGAGGTGTAAATCGTTACCTAAGGGAGTCATCAAAACATTGGGGTCTGCAGTACCCCAAATACCTTGAACACGTTTCCAGTTACCGGGACCTCCAGCTGAAGTAATCACTCCAGTATGTGTATACACAGGTGATATTCCAACAAGGCCGGCACTGCCTTTGGTTGCATCATAAGTGATAGAAATCTTTTCGTCCAAGGTGAATAAAGGTGGATCTATTGAGACAATTTGTGCTTGACTCAATGACATTTCACAAATACACAATATTACCAATATCCAAAATCTCGTAATCATATAGCTAGTGTTCCAAGATACATGTTCTCATTATTTTCTTATATAATTAATAGGACTTACTATACTGTTTCAATGGGTCGAATTGAGAAGACAAGCATTTCCTTGCGGTATCGATATTCGTTTAGCAAGTCCTAACAATGCTACCTCAACAACAACACCTCTCCAACAAATGATTCTACTTCGTTATCTAAAAATCGAAGATTGGCAGACCAATAGTATACTCCGCCTAAAGCATTGCCGTTGTCAGTGCTACCGTCCCAGAATATTTGGTTCATTCTAATGTTCTCCGTTGATCCACTAAACAATTTATTACCTAAATGATCAAATATATTAAAGTCAAGTATTTCTAAAAATTGAGGACTTTCTATGGAGAATCGTTCGTTGCCAATAATCGAACTAGGTGCAAAAGCATCTGGTATGAAGAGTCGCCGAGTTTTGTCTACAGCAACGGTGATTTGTGAAGAATCTATACACATGCCGTTGTCAGCTATAAGTGTGAAAGTTGTCGTCTGAAGTGGAAAGACGATCGGATCCAGGCAATCCAAACAACTTGCGGACACACCTGATGTATCTATCCAGGTAAATGTAAAATCACTACTGTCTGATGCAACAGCTGCAATCAGTTGTAAAGAATCTCCAAGGTTGACGACTTGTGTTGTCTCTCCGCCTATATCAATTGTTACATTTTCTGCTTCCATAACATTGAAAAATACATATGAATTTTCGCAGCCAGAAAATACTTCTAATTCATACATACCAAGTTGATCTATTTCCACAATTGATTGGCTACTTCCATCAAACCATCTGAAGTCAACACCATACTGACTCCCATCTAGATTTACAACAGAGTTATTGCAGAGTGGCACATCTACGAATATGGTATCTGCCACAGTCCCTAATATTTCAATCCTTGTACTATCTAAGCCAGGAATATCTGGATCAAAGGATACTCTATTTGGGCCAATACTTTCTTGCAATCCTTCCAGGATAGCTACATTGCTATATGTACCTGGCAAGATGTCTCCTACTTCTACTCTAAGAATAATTGTATTAAAACCAGGTTTGAGTTCGGCATTTTCAATCATTATTCTATCGGGCAACAATTCTTCCATTAAGACACCCCCGATTGCATTGGTGTCTACAGCAATGATAGTAAACCCTGGTGGCATTTCATCTGAAAAAGAAACGTTTGATTGAGAGACACCTGAGTCATTTTCTATAATATAGTGAAATTCAACTTCAGAACATCTTAGCGATTCATTCGGGACAATACTATGAGCAACTGCAATAGAGAATGGACAAGTGGCTGTTTCAACCTCAAAGGTGATTTCAAAACTTTCACATCCCGATAAAGCAGTTACAGAATAGGTGCCGGGACTAGAAACTGTAAATAAGCCATTAGCTGATCCGTCCTGCCAAATAAAAGAACTGCCAAATGGTCTGGCATCTAATTGTATCGAGTCTCCAATGCAAAAAAACCATTCTTGTGATAATTCCTCATCATTGACTTGTCTCACTCTGATTCGTGTCGGATCGGGTTTGGGGATTGTGTTTGGATCATCTGCATTAATAATGCTACCTGATGAAGATGTCAAACTGGCTTCTGCAAAAAAATCACCTTGCTCTAAATTGCCTAATACTGCTAAAACCGATATTGTATCTAAGCCTCTCCGTGGGATTAGATTTTTAATTTCCAATTCTTTGTTGTCACGGATAGAAATATCTGAAACATTACCATCATGGATTACATCAGCGATTTCAAAGTTTTCTGGAAAGTTTAGTTCTAGTGTTTGGTTGCCAACGGATTGTCTGGATGCATTCGCTATGATTAAAGTGTACTGCACTGTATCACAAGGGAATGCTAGTTGCAAGTTTGCTTCATTGCGAAGACTTAGCGTATACGGACATGCAGCAACATCTGTAATAAATGTTTCAGGACCAGTTGCCAATCGATTGAATACATTTGTTTGTTGGTTTAGCAAAAACAAACCTGATGCAATTCCTCCTTCGACTGCACCAAAAGCATATACATCACCAAACGCATCATATGCAATTCCTTCCATAAAGTTATTCCCGTCGATCGGCGGAAAATTGCTAATCATTCTCGTACTTCGATCATAGCGAACTGGATTTCCGTCGCCGCGGTCAAAACCAAAAATTACTGAAGGTTGATACGGATCTTGAGCAAAATCAGATAAGAAACCATTGACCGTTTGAGTCTGTGTCTGGCTATCATAATTTCCACTTTGGAGATCGATTAATAGTAGTTCTTGATCTACTTCATTTGTAGAAATGAAAACACCGAGGTACTTTCCAAACTCAAGAACATCTGCTGAAATGATATCTTCTGATGCACTAAGGTTCAAATCTTTCAATTGTTCGAATACTCCATTGGCTCCTACACGAAATAATTCTTTTCTGAAATTGCAGACACCATAGATTAATCCATCTGATGGATTAAATCCTATAGCCATATTTCTATAAATGGAAGATGTTGCAACCAGCTCATAGATGATATTACTGTTGCTAGGATCGATAGAGGCAAGCACGATTTCGTTACCTCCCCTGACAACATAAAATTGTTCAGCACAGGTAAAAGGAGTTGGGTTTTGGCTATTACCAATTAATGAACTTGCACAAATAAGTATAAATAAAAGGCAAGCTTTCTGGTTAATATTTTTTTGTAGTAATGACAATTACACCATTGGACCCTCTAGCACCATAAAATCCGGTTTCAGAGGCATTTTTTAATACTTCAATATTTTCAATATCTGCAACAATTACTGCAGAATACAATTGACTATAATTATTTAATTGTTTTCCATCCAACACATACAAGGGTTCTTCACTTAATGCAAAAGAAGCATTACTCCTTATTTTGACTTCCGCAGAAGGACCTCTTCCTTTTATGCGTACGCCAGGAACCTTTCTCAAATGATCTGAAAGGTCTAAGGCAACATCCAGATTTTCCAATGTATTTGTTGCTGTTGTTTTGTTTTGGAGTTGATCGGAAGTAGCAACTTTATTACTTGAACAAGCAATTGCAAAAAGCGTGATGGTACAGATTAAAATGTATCTCATTTTTATAAATCTTGAACTCTAAAAGTTATCGATTATTTGGCTGATTATCAACACTATAAGATAATAATTTAAGGCTATCATTGTTTCGAGCAATGAGTATAGATGGCCTTTCTCCAAGCTTTATTTCTCTTATCTTTCTTATCTGTCCTTTGATTGACAATCCATTGGCTGGCACAACCTGTGGTATGCCAAGAGAATCAAATTGGACAAGTGTGCCATAATCTGCATCATATCTACCCATTTGTACATTACAGTCGTAGTAATTACCACCCAAAAGTACAGCATCAATTTCAGGAATTGAGACTGCGGTTTTATATGTCGTCAATTGTAATTCTTTTGGCATTGCTATAGTTTCAAATGTCAAATCACCCTTGTTCAGCAGTATTGCATTTTCTAGAAATTGTGTTTCGTAAAGTTTGTGTTTTTGTAAATCTACATCTTTAAATAAGTCATTGACATTGGCTTTAGCGAACGCCTCAGCTTTTAAAAAAGATCTTTTGATTGCAGGCACTTGCTTTTCAAGTTCTCTTTTATTTGAAAACGGTATTTCTCGACCTTCCACATAATAGGTCAATAGTTGTTCAGGTGTTCCATTGTCATCAAAATCTGCATGATAAAAACGGAGCGGTTCTTCTTCGGAAGCTTTCAATCTACTGTTGAGTCCGAGGTTGCCAGCGATCAAATCCATATCACCGTCATTGTCAACATCAAATGGCATGCAGAATGTCCATAGACCAGTCTTGTCAGTGAGGGTTCGTTTAGTAAACTTACCTTGTTGATTTTCGAAGACATAGATGTGGTCCCATTCGACACAAACCAACATATCTAAATCACCATCTTGGTCTATATCAAACCACTCAGAATAAGTAATCATACCTATGGCGGACAGGTCAATCGCAATGCTGTCCGTCACATGTTCAAAGTCAAGGCCGCCATTATTTTTGAGTAAATATGATTCTGGTTTTTGACCATATCGCCATGGCTGTGCTCTTGCAACCATAAGTAAATCTAAATGACCGTCATTATTATAGTCACCAGCAAGTAAATTAGCGCTGGTTTGATAGATACTGTCGAGTAAGGTATTTGTTCTTGTAAAATTACCAGATCCATCATTTGTATATATTCTGGAATTTAAATATCTGCTTTTATTATAGTATTCATTTCCACCACTTGCTACTATAAGATCCAGATCACTATCATTATCGATATCAATGAATGAAGCATCCACATCCTCATAAATGCTATCGGCATAAATTGCGGATACTGGTTTTTTAATAAAGGTTTGTGTATTTGTTTGAACGAAAATTTCTGCTTTATTTCGTTTCGACCCTCCGATAAAAAAATCTTCTCTGCCATCACCATTGACATCTCCTACTGCTAGAGCAGGTCCTTCTGTCGAAGTAGAATGGGGGATTA
>CAYNMW010000209.1:0-7144 GCA_964398295.1 uncultured Saprospiraceae bacterium
GCACCGTGCTACAAATATTTCGCACCTAGTGGCGCTTTGTAATTCTCTTAACTAAATGAAATTGGGTTTTGACCCTTTGCAAGAAAAAATCAATCAAAATTCTCCACCTTCAAAATCTCCACCACCACGATTTCCTCCTCTACCTCTCCTTTTCTTTTGGTTGATTCTGTAGTTTACAGAAAGAGTCGTTGATCTTGCTCGCCATTGAAATTCACTTTCCTGGAAAAAGTTTTCAAACTCAACAATGCCATTTCTTTTTCTTGAATTGAATAGGTCTCGGACAGATAGTGTCAGTGTCAGATTATCATCTAGAAAATCTTTGCTCCATCCAATATCCAATGACCCAAGACCATTTGTCGATCCTTGTGCAGTTTCACGACCACCTCTATAATTTCCTCTTAGTTGTACGTCAGAATCCCAGAATGATATGCGAGCAGTCATACGGCCAAACCAAGTAAAATTGTCGACATCAAAATTGGTACCTTCAAAACTTCCTGAACTTAACGCTCTGAAGAAGTTGCCATTTGCATCAAGACGGAGCCATTTCAAACCTGAGTAAGATAGATTTAAGTCTAATCCATAATCATCAGCAGTACCAATGTTATCTGGCCTTCTTGTTGTTGTTCCATTTTCATTTAATGACAAAAACCGCTGAATATTATCTTCTGTGTGTCTATAAAACAAACTTGTATTTAGGGAGAAATTTTCCCAATACCGAATAGTGCCCAATTCATATGAATCAGTGTATTCAGGATCTAAATCTGGGTTTCCACCAAATGTATTGATCCTGTCACTGAGGGTGAAAAATGGATTCAAAAAGAAAAATCGAGGTCTGTTTATTCGTCGACTATAACTGATTTGAAAAGCTCTACTTTCATTTGGTTGGTAATTCAAATGAGCACTAGGGAAGAGGTCAAAATAGTCTCTTTCATTTACCTTATTTTGATTGGTCTCTATAGTCGTCACATCAGAAAGCTCTGCCCGCAGTCCAGCTTGAAAACTAAAGTTTCCAAATGTATTGCCATAGGTACCATACACTGCATGTATGTTTTCATCGTAGCGAAAATTATTGTCAAACAATTGCCCATTGAAAAGAAGAACTTCAAATTCATCATTGACTAACTCTTCAACTATATAATCGTTGGTGATGTCTCTCAATGAAGTCCGATAACCAAGTTCAAATTTATGATCATCTCCTAAAGGACGCGAAAAGTCCACCTGAAACAACCATGTGGAATTTGATTCTGAATTGTTACTACGCTGGTTCAAACTTGGAATTGGAGATTCTCCTGCAGGTGTAAATGTTTCTGTAAATATTGAAGATTCCGTTTCCGTATCATCTTCAAATTGGATCATCGCATTCAAGGTGTGGTCTCTTGAGGAAAATTGCTTGCGATAATTTAAATTGTATTCCAGACTAGATTCGTCTTCTCTTTCATCGTCAACTCTTACTGTATTGCTAAGAAATTGGGCGTTGAGATCACCAACCATTCTAGATAAAGAATCATATTCTATAGTAGCAAAGTTGTCATCATCAGATACTCTGTAAGTTAATGCTCCAGTTAATTGTTCTTTGTCTGTAAAGAAGTAATCTGCGCCAACACGGATACTGTTAGATAAGCCGCCTCGATTCATTACTCTCTCTGAATCCAAAACGTCAACCAGATTCCCAAATGTGCGTTCCTGAAACGTAAAGCCTCCACCAGGACTTGTTCGGTTACGTACGCTGTAGTTTGCAAACCAATTGAGGTTATTTTTTCTGTAATTAATGTTTGCACCTAATGACTCTTGCTCTGGATAACCTACCGTAGCATCAAATGAACCATTAAAACCACTACCTGTATTTTTCTTGAGGACGATGTTGATGATGCCAGCCATGCCTTCAGCTTCATAACGAGCGGATGGATTTGTGATCACCTCAACAGTAGCTATCATGTTTGCTGGAATATTTTTTAAGCTACTTCCAGAAGAACCTCCTACTAGGGTAGATGGTCTGCCATCAACTAAGATTCTGACACCTTCACTTCCCCGCAAGCTGACGTTACCTTCAATGTCAACGGTTACGGATGGTACATTGTCTAGAATATCCTCTGCAGAACCACCTCTGTTAGCCAGATCCTTACCCACATTAAAAATACGCTTGTCAAGTGAAAATTGAACCTCACTTTTTTCTGCCCTGATTTCTACTTCATCTAATTGAGTGCTATTGATCGATAATATAATGTCACCCATGTCAATCTTTCGATTTCCTGAACGAATGGCATCTCTATCAATTATGACATCTTGTTGAATACTTTCATAAGAAATGAATTCAAATACGGCATACATGGGTCCTGGTTTGACATCGACTTCAAAAGCACCACCTGCTGTGCTGAGTCCGCCAGTAACAAGCGAAGAATCACGTTTGCTATAAACAGATATTGTCGCAAATTCCAATCCGGTATTGGAGTCTTTATCGAGTATTTTACCAGTTAATTTGAGTGATGGCATGCCTGCTCCGCCTGGTCCACCACCTGGTCTTTGTGCTTGAGTTGCAAATTGACTGAGTAGTGCAAAGGAGAGTAACAAGAATAGCTTTTTCATATAGAGTATCTAACAATAAAGGTAAGACCATTTTAACGTGAAAGAGTTTAATGAAATGTGAATAAATGATTAAAAATAGTGTGTAATGCTGCCATATGTACTATTTTGCATAATAATATATTGATATGAAAGAATGGACTAAGCCAATTATATTAAGATTTTCAGTGGATAAGATAATGTCTGGTACCTTAACTGGAGGTATTGAATATGCTTATTTTTGCAATTTTATTCTTAATACAACCACATTGTATACTGTCTCATCAGCATACACGGGTACTTCAACTACAGATATTGTTTTAAATGGTACTTGTAGCTAGCAAATAAAAAGCGGCCTCCCTGAGAGAAGGCCACTTTCATAATTAACCCGTATTAAAGTATGGAAGGCATTGCTTTAATGTGAATTACATTCACTTATTAAACAAACATCATTTCATATTATCATAGATATGAATATCAGAAAGATGAAAACCCCTAAGTAAGATGGTATTATGAAAGTGACTTGTGTGACAGACGACAATTGCGAAGCAGGCAGAGCAAGCTGATCATCTGCTAACAAAAACAATGAATACAAGTTTTAGGCTTGAACAAGCTTTAGAAACTAATTCCTACAGTTAAGGTTGTTCTGTTGTATAGAATGTCAGAGTTGAGCTCTACAGGGTTATTAAATGAATCAATCCAAAAATCACGGATACTCGTATCCTGTATAAATTGTGAGAGCTTCAGTGACCATTTCATATTCTTCCGATTTGCTATTTCAAATCCAATACCTGGATTGATGTATATGCCGTCAGAACTGCCTTGTAAATCTTGAAAGCCATAGCCTAATTTCGCGTCGGCAAACAATCGCCACTTTTTGTCATTGATATAATACCGCCCAAAAATATGCGGCTGTATCCAGGACTGAACTTGCGAAAATACAGGAACATCAAACGTTACAAATGAGAAAGTTGTACCTACACCTAATTGTATTTTTGGTGTTATTCGCTTTCCATATCTGAAACTATATTGATGGACACCATAACCTAGACCCATGTCTATTGCGAAAAAATTACCCTTCTTTTTATGATATTTTCCTTGTGGAACTAACAGTAAATCTTTGGAATTTTTTCTTTTTTCCACCAGGTTTTTTGGAATGTAAATAATTCCGATTGCGTCAGTTTTTAATTCGATTTCAAATGCATCTTCTGACACAATTTCTCCTGTATAAACTGATCCATCGTGCATGGATATGACAGACGTTGGATTCATTTTTTGTGCATGTGAAAAATGACAAATGAACATACACATACAGATATAACAGACTTTATATATTTTCATAATTAGAATTGAGAATTAAAAGTGTCTGCCGGCGATTTATCTTTTTGAAGGTAATCCCAGAGTAGAGCGTGTTATGAATAAAAGATCCATCACCAGCAGACAATTAACATCGTGCTTTTAAATTGCGTTATGCAAACGTTCGTTAATAGTTTTCTGACTAGTGAGAAATCCAGCTTATCAGAGAATAACTCTCTGATTGGGGATCTACTTCATATTGTCCATATCCTGTCGGACTTGAAATTAAAATGATATTCTCATCGGTAGGATGTGCTATGATGTCATAGGCCTGTACACTGTTGTCGTAATTAATTTCAGTTAGAAAATCTCGTTGACTGGCATCAAAGACTTTTAATCCATTTTCTCCTTCTCCAACATACAGTTTATCACCAATTAATGTCATGCCAAATGGGCTGATCATCTCAATTTCCTGCAACTGCGTTAATCTATTTGTGTTTGCAGTATTGACAACAATAAGGGCATTAAGATTGCCAGGACAGTTTTGTTCCTCATCTGATCGTACCGTTACATAGGCCACAGAACCTACTGGCAAAACAGGATCACAGCCGGTAGCATGTACAAACCAACCTGCTTCGAAAGGATTCGATGGATTGGTGATATCGATGATTTGCATTCCATTTTGAGAACCAATGAATAAGTTGTTGTCAGCAGGATAAATGGTCTCCATCTGCCATCCAATGTCTCTTGTATTCACATGTTGGAAATTGGATTCATCGGAAAATGTTGATAATTGCTGACCGCTGATTACATAAACATGGTCTTTAGTCTTGGCAATTCGATTTACTGTACCAATAGAATTTGAACTGCTTCCAGCAAATGATGAAGGAACAGCAGATTCTGGTATTAGCTGTCTTTGAAAATCAAAATATAAGATGTTCTGCTCAAATATCAGATTAAAGATATCGTCATTAGAATCTATAATTTTGGTGACTTCTTCAAATTCAAATCCTACCAAAGCTTGACCTTGATTATTAAACAGTCCTTGACCAAAGGCATTTTCAACCCTGGTTATAAGTTGAGGAGATTGTATGTCAGAGATATCAATTTTGAGCATATCATATGCGCTTTCTGCATAAATGATGTCTCCCTCAACAAAGAATTCTTTGTTCTGTGGAATCTGGATAAAGGATACGACTGTTGGGTTTTCAGGATTGGAATTGTCATAGACATGTATTCCTTCTTTTTCTTCTCCAATGAGAATAATGTCTTCAGATATGTAAACTTTACCTGGATCTGTCAATTCGCGAATATCACCACTAAGCGGTACACTTCTGAGTTGATCTAAATCCTCATATAAAGCAGTTGCTTCTGTGTAAGTTATTTCTGTAGTAGAGATGTCGTTCTGACAAGAATAAAATGAAAGAAAGTTGGCAAATACAATGACAAGCATTAGTTTTTTCATGGTCTTTTAATTGTTGTTAAGTTAAAGAATAACGAAAAAAGTGTAGTGCTCGTCCTTATATGTAGTAGTTTTTATGGTTATCGTTAATGTTATTCTATAACCTTTGAAAAAGCCAAAAAGTATAAACGACTAAAAATTTAACATTTGAAGACTCTCATTCATTCCTTGAGAGGTTATGTTTTTCATGTGTTTTGACACACATTCTGTTAAACCCGAAATGTCATTCAAATCCTCTCCCCAAAAGCCTTCATTAGCCAATATCAATGGACATATTTCATTAACTGAAGATGCCGGCAGTGGGTGTTGATTATACAGGTTAGAAAAGAAACTCATAACATCCTTTGTATCAGATAAAGTGAATGAATTTCCTGATCGCCTTCCATTATAAAAAACAAACAGTGCCGCTAAAGCAAAGCATAATCTTTGTGGCAACTCACCAGTTTTAGACAGATATGATTTTATAGAAGGTACAATTCTCACTGCTGATTTTGAAATGGAGTTCAACGAAATAGTCAGCAATTTATGTTCGAGAAAAGGATTTCGAAAACGGTCTAAAACTTCATTGGCATAGGTTAAAAGTTCTTCTTGAGGAAATGGAAGCGATGGACATATTTCTTCATAAAGCAATTGCTCTATAAAGGTAGACAGTAGGGGGGAGTCCATACAATTTTTGACGGTTTCTAGTCCCAATAAATATCCAACAGCTACCATTGTCGTATGCGCTCCATTTAGAATTCTGACTTTCCTTTTTCTATAATACTCCAGATTATCGCTAAAAATGATATTTAATTTTGAAGCTGCAGTTGGCAATAAAGGTTCAAGTTTACCATTGTCTTGGATCACAAATAAGTGATAGGGTTCTGCCTGAACATCAAGTGGATTGGTGGTAGAATCAAGTGATTGGTTAGGAGAAGTAATAATTCGGTCAACGAGCGTATTGCAAAAATGACAAGCTTCATTTAACCATGTGTTGAAACCTCGTGGCAACTGCCAAAGTTCGATGTATTGGTTGATCAAAGAATGGAGCAATTTGCCATTGTCTTGCAAAAGCTCACAAGGCACAATGATCAGGCCTTTGGACAAATCACCTTTGAAAATCTCATATCTGTAAAAGAGAAGTTGAGTAAGTTTACCTACAAACCCTTGTGGAGGTCTGTCTTCAAGGCGTTCTGATTTATCCAAGAACATGCCAGCTTCCGTTGTATTTGAGAATACAAGTTTCAAGTCTTCCAACTTGGCTAAGTTGCGATACTTTTCATAGTCATCATAAGGTGAAAAAGCATCGCTGATCGAGCTAACTGCTGTACTAGACATCAAACTTTCACCATTGATGAAGCCTTTAGTATGGACAGTAAAGGTATTCTTATAAGCTTTATAGTGCGGGATTAAACCTTCGCCTGCTCTTGCTTTCAATACTATTATATCACATTTGAAAGAAGGGCTGTTGACATTCATTTCATGAATCATCCAATCGACAAAACCTCTCAAAAAATTACCATCACCATATTGAAGTGCGATCATGCTGGGTTTTATTATGCTAATATGGAGCTCAATTTAGGCAAATATACCTATGTATGAAATGGTTGAAAATCAAAAATGAAGTGCCTACTAGTCCTGCGAATCAGCTTGCTGATTATGATCTCTTCGCAAGAATGATAAGAGTACATAAATGACTACGATAGAGGAACAAGCTATTCTGAAATCTACAAGCAGGAGTAGTAAAAAAAGAGAAATACAGATAAACGGAAGTTTATTCTGAGAAAGCCCTTGATCAAGAGATTTTAATGAAAACATTTTGATGTTAGAGAGCATCAAGACCATCAA
>CAYNMW010000210.1:0-7090 GCA_964398295.1 uncultured Saprospiraceae bacterium
CCCTCAATTACTCCCACAAATACCCACAAGCGTTTCAAAATTTACATCCTCAGTTACTTCGAATGTAGGATTGAGTGTAACGTCTAGGGCGCCATACACCACATTATTTTGTGTGATAATAGCATCAGATGTGATTTCTTCTTGTGCAATATTTTGCAATTCATTGATGATCGGAATATCTAAACGAAGTGGACAATCGTCCTGATCAATTAACCTGTAAATATCACCTCTTACATATGATAGAGCGTACAATTCTCCACTTTCGGATTCTCCAAAGGAACTGACAGTTGACACATTATTGATAATTTTAGTTGCCACTTGCAATCCAGCCTGATTGGTACCTTTGGTTTGCCAAAATCTTGACGTCACAAAGTCTATGAAGAAATACCAACCATCAAAATTTGCGAAGGCAGATCCTCTATAAACATAACCACCTGTAATCGAAAACCCTCCTGTTGTGTTGGTATGTGGATAATCGATAATTGGCTCATGAAAAGGTCCAGAACATCCTGTTGGATTAAACGAATTGAATCCTTCCCGACATCTCCAACCAAGATTTAAACCTCCAACACCTGCTCCGACAACATTTACTTCTTCTCTCGCATTTTGACCAACGTCTGCGATATACATATCATTTGTCTGCCTGTCAAAAGAAAATCTCCATGGATTCCGTAATCCATATAACCAGACTTCATTTCCAAACGGATTGTCTGCTGGGACAGAATAGTGCATTCCCGGTGAAGGGTTATCAACATCAATCCTCAAAATAGACCCGAGCAGCGTATTTGGATTCTGACCGTGGTTACCAGGATCGCCAGAACTACCGCCATCGCCTGCTGCAATATAAAGCATGCCATCTGGCCCAAATTGTAAATCACCTCCATTGTGATTGCTAAATGTCTGTGCATAATTTAATATAACCACTTCTGAATTTGGTATAGCAGTATTTGGATCAAATGGATCAATAGTAAATCTTGAAATTCTTGTCGAATCTAATGGTGAGTTGTTCTTTATATAATTTACATAGAAGTACCCGTTATTTTTAAAATCTGGATGGAATACCAAACCCAGCAATCCCTCTTCATTGGCTGAATCATCCACCCTAGACTGAATGTCCAAAAATGGTATAGGTTCAATGACCATTGTCGCAGCGTTTTTTACAAGCCTAATTACGCCACTTTTTTCAGCTATAAAGAGCCTATTTGTTCCATCCCCAGCATTTGTAATTACCGTAGGATTGTCTAAACCATTAGCGACTTCGAGAAAGCCAACATTTCCTTGTCCAAATACAATTGTAAAGCAAAAAATACATATTAAATTAGAAGCTAGGACTTTCATCAATTCAGATTTTATTAATAAATGTATAATAGCAGAAGGGACTACTAAAATACTACTCTTTTCGCAAACTTAACTGTCGTCATTTAGAATAGCAAGTCATTAATGCATAATTATTTGTCTCATTCTAATCAGCTAAACATTCCACAAAGTTCTTTTACAAATTTGGCAGCGAGAGCAGCTGTCATTCCATTGAGGTCTCGCACAGGATTAAGCTCTACAATATCTGCTGCAAATAAATTCATATCGGTATTCAACAGAAAGTTAATTGCTGTCCTTGGATCGAGTCCTCCAGGCTCATGGTGCGAAACTCCTGGAGCATAAGCAGGATCAAACACATCCAAATCAAGCGATATATATACGGGCCTTTCGAATTGAAGCTTGTTAATCTTCTCAATTTCATTCATTCGAATAATCTCTACCTGCCATCTGTCAGCTTGTGCTTGTTGATGATCTGTGATGGTTCTTATGCCAACTTGAATGAGACGTTTGCATAAGCCTCCTTCCATTATCCTGGCAAACGGACAAGCATGGGAATATTTGTCTCCTTCAAATTCATCATACAGATCTGTATGGGCATCAAAATGCAGAATATCAAAGTCTGTCCTCTTTTTAGATATTGCTTTTATGATTGAATAAGTTATAGAATGATCACCGCCAAGAAAAACATGTGATTTACTTTCATCATAGAGATCACCTATGAGATGTTCTAATTGATGATAGTCATCAGACGAAATATTTCCTTGATCAATAAGATTAATTGCCGCTTTTAGATCTATTCCTTTTTCTGTCCAATAATTTGAAGAACCATCATGGAGAACTTGACGAATAGCATCTGGTCCTTTTGCCGCTCCCCGCATAAATGAAGATTTAGCATCAAATGCAATTCCGGTCAAATGAACTGGTTTTTTTGTCATCTCTTTACTTGACTTTATGTTGATTTGCTTTTACAAAACTAGCCCAACTTTTGTGCGATCCTTTAGATGCCAATGGAGAATTGATTTGATTGTAGTGGGTAAATGCAGCTGCAAGTGCATCAGTTGCATCAAGATCTTTTATATTCAATTTGATCTTCAAAATATTTTGCAACATCAATGCTACTTGTTCTTTAGAAGCATTTCCATTTCCAGTAACCGCAAGTTTGATTTTCTTAGGTGCATATTCCTGGATTTCCAGTCCCATGGTAATAGCTGCAGCAATTGCAACACCTTGTGCTCTACCTAACTTTAACATTGATTGCACATTTTTCCCAAAGAAAGGCGCTTCAATGGCGAGTTGTGTGGGTAGATATGTTTCAATAATATCTTGCAATTGCAGATATATTTCTTTGAGTTTAGTTTGATGATCTTTGTGGCTTTTTAATTTAATAACACCAACAGCTGGTACAAACAATTTCTTATCAACTACCTCCAGTATGCCATAACCAAGTACATTTGTACCAGGATCAATACCAAGAATTTTATATGAATTTTTCATTGACATATCAAAAATACTCTAATCTGTTCATATATCGTTATAGCAATTAATAAACCAACTTGAGATTCATGCAAATTCATTCTGTCACTCGATTCATTTCAGCTCCATTTATACTTGCCTTGATATTTGTATTTTATCAAAGCAGCGTTTCCTATGAATTCAGAGATGCTTATGGTTGGCTGGTTTTTCCACTTGTCATTATTGCTGTAGCATTCTACATTTTTTCTCCGCAAATTGACTTCTGGTATCATCAAAAATATCCCGTCAAACTTGACAAACAAATCGTAGATTGGTTGGATAAACACTTCCCATTCTACCAACAACTTGAAGAAACTGAACAACAAAAATTCAGAGATCGCTTGAGTCTTTTTATGGAAGCAAAAGAGTTTACGCTCATGAAACAAGAGTTGATAACCATGCCAGAGGATATGAAAATGATTATTTCAGCGCATGCCATACAGGTAAGTTTCGCTCATGAAGACTATTTGTTAGATCGCTTTGAACGAATCGTGGCTTACACGCACCCATTCCCAACTCCCTTCTATCCGCATCTGCACAATGTTGAAGTAGAAGAAAATGATGGCGTACTACTCTTTAACTTCGAACAGATTATGAATAGCCTGCAAACTGAACCGAGTTATAATATTGCCTATCACGGTTTTATTGAGGCCTATTTAATTGATTGGGGCTTAGATGAATTGCAATTGACCGTTAATGCCGAACAAACATTTCAAGATATTTCTGCTTTGACAGCTGAGCAAATAAATCAATCGATCGGGTTCGATAGAGCAGAAGCTAATACCGTGACCATTCACCATTATGTAAAATTCAAGAACAAGATGAATGAAGCAGCACCAAAACTTTTCAACGAAATAAAAACTAAAGTTAATTTGTAAAATTACTATGAGTGAAGTAAAAAATAAGTGGAAAATTCACCAGTCAACCAGAGTCTATGACAACGAGTGGATAAGTGTAATGCATGATGATGTGACAACGCCAAGCGGTACATCTGGTATTTATGGAACAGTTATATTTAAGAATAAAGCTATTGGCATTATCCCTATTGACAATGATGGCAATACTTGGCTTGTAGGACAGTACAGGTACCCCTTAAAAGAATATTCCTGGGAAATTCCTATGGGAGGCGGACCTCATGATCAAGATCCACTCTACTGCGCACAAAAAGAACTGAAAGAAGAAACTGGCATTGAAGCTAAAACGTGGACCAAATTAATGAAGATACACACTTCAAATTCAGTTACAGATGAAGAAGGTTTTATTTACCTGGCAAAAGATTTAAGCTTTGGACAAACATCTTTTGATGAAACAGAAGACTTGACAATTAAAAAAGTACCGTTCGCCGAAGCATATCAAATGGTGATTGAAAATACTATAACGGATGCTATAAGTATTTCTGGAATTTTGTTCGCTGCACAAACCATCATGCTGAAGTAAATACAAATACCTTGTGTTCGATCACCCTCTTGATCTCCCTCAAGGGAGACATTAAAAACCGAAAAAACCTTCATCCATCTAGAGGCAAATACCTTTCTTTTATTATTTTAAAGTGATGGATTTGATGTGCAGTAATCGTGAGTCCAATTGCATAAAGTGGCATTTCGTATTCAAAAAACACGCAGGTTGTTTCCAATATTTTTTTATTAAAAGATTCGAACATTAGTATTGTTGATTGGCGTACAATTCTAAGTTCAGCTATTAATTGTTCGATTGACAGTTCATTTGCATTCGAATGTTTGCCCATTATTTCCTGATCATGTGCTACGGGAACCGTTCCTTCTCCTCGAGCAAATAGTATAGCTCTAAAGCACCATATTCTTTCCCAATCTATGAGATGCTGCAAGATTATATTAATTGTCCATTTTTCTTTTGCATATGTCTTTAAGCCAATTCGTTTCAATTGAGCAATATCTATATCATCAATTTTATTCAAACTTATTTTCAAAGCCTCTGTAAGTTCAAGATCCTCATTTAATGAATAGACATATTCTAAAAATGCTGGATTCTTTTTAGCCTCTGATTTATCCATTCTATATGTTTGTTTTGTTTTAACTGCTGAGTGTTCAAAAAACCTGGTCAGTGTCTTCAGTGAAGGAGAGATAAACAAATAATACTCATTGTTTGCTTCCGTATTTGTCCCATAAGTAGGTTCTCAACTTATCCTTTAATTCACTGATCCTATAGAACAATTCACATTGAATTGGTCATTAAACTTTAATATTAATTCTTCCCATAATTTATGTGTCGCTTTTCCATCATCATTGCCGCAATAATGAAACCACCGTTTGAGTAGCTATACTCATTATTTAAAATGCTATGCGATTTAATCTTTAATGCATATTTGGCAAAATCTAATTTTGAAATAATTGACGTCGAACTATTTGGTAGCCCTATCCATTCATCACTCCCATCATCTTCAAAAGGTTGAATTTTAGCTCGGTTAGAAAGTAAATCTCCAAATGTTACTTCCAAATACTCATTGTTGTTCACTGTATCGCGCGTTAGCTATTGGTTTTTATTTGATTTAAATGGTGTTCTAAATGGTCAACATAACTAATTAGCATAAATTTAAAGTTAGATGTTTTACCATTGGGCAATTCAATTTCAAAATTCAATGTTGTTTCATGTTGCAGATTTATTACATATTGAATTCTCTTATTGATTGAACTCCAAAATTCTACTAATTCCTTAGTATCCGAATTTTGATAGTCGTTTGCTTTTACTAATTCATCTTGGTTGTAGTTTTTTACTTTATATGGTTTGCTCTCAAATTGGATTTCAGTAAATCTTTTTAGATTATTAATTCCAGAATCAATTAGGTGTCCTAGTATTTCCTTTTTCGACCATTTTTTAGTGTTAGGTTTTTTGCTTATCTCGGAATCAGGATTTTGTTCAAAATATTTTCGTCCAGAATCAAGTAAATTATCAAGTCTTTGAACTAAGTCTTTCATATTTTTAAAGCTAAATTGAGTTTCTATTTATTATTTACATTCTGTCATTAAATCTGACTAACCTAAAAGCGTTTTGCTGAATTTCAATAGTTTATGTACTAAATTTAACAAAATTGAGGCTTTTATGTTAGCAAACTCGTTTTCCTACGTGTTTAGTTTTAGAAAAGAAATTAGTTGGTTTTGATCTTTTAATTCTTTCGAGACTAGCTAGCCGCCGTACTGTGCGTTGGCATTCGTTGCGTTGAGCTGTATGGACGTACTCACCTAATGTTAGTGCCTGGATTTTATCTTCGCGATAAGCTCTGTTGGCGTCATAATTGCTAATTCACTTTGTTTAAAGTCCTTAACGTTTCGTGTTACAATTATTTGATGATTAGATTCAACCGCACAATAATTTTGAACTCCGTTTTCGAAATCTTTAAATTCTGAGTCAGAGGATTTTTGTACTGTTGATTGTCCTACATTTTCAACCTCAACAATCTTAAGAATTTTTGCTGTTTTCCTATTTGCTGCATTTATACCTTCAGATCTACCTATAATATAATTTGCACTTGTTATTGTGACAGAGGAAACACATAATTGTATCGATTCATTTATTGATACTTGTATAATTTCTGCAATCTCGTTGTTAAAAGGTTCTCTATCTAGAAGAAAGTCTAATAATACATTTGTATCTAGAAATACTTTCTTCATTTCAAATGTTTTTCGATTAGTGCATCTGTAAATATTTCTTTGTAGGATTTTGAAGGATCAGGATCTTTTACAGAACCTTTGAGTTCTTCAACTATTTTGGAAAGCTTAACCTTGTTTTTGTTTTCTTTAGCTATTGAAAGAGATTTCAAATATTCTTCGATAATACTTGAAAGACTCCTTTTGTTTTGTTTTGCATAATCTTTTGCTGCATCAATAACTCTTTGATCTACAGTTAATGTTAATTTTGTTTGCATACGTAGTTATATATACGTGCAATATAATTCAAGTTTTAATGAATTGCAAGTTTGTAGATAATCTCTATTTCAGGAGGAGTCCCCGAAATATCTTGGCACTAACGGATCGGCGATAAGCTGCGTACCCGAAAGGGTATGCTGTTATCATCGCTTGTTATAAGTCGGCTTTCACATTTTACTAGATAGTTTTTCAACTATTGCTTCTTTGACATATTGATTTAGTGTTTTTCCTTCTAGAGTAGCATTTTCAAAAATTTGAGAATGTAATTCAGGGTTTAGTCTTATATTAAAAGACCCTTTAAAAGATTTGAAAACATCCTTACCTGTTTCTTTGCAAATTTCTAAATAGTCTTCAATCGCTTC
>CAYNMW010000211.1:0-7083 GCA_964398295.1 uncultured Saprospiraceae bacterium
AGTGGCGACCATCTTAATACAAACGCGGCAAGACAAAAAATCAGTGTACCCGTCAGCGCGATAGAAAACCCAAATACACCACATGATATCCCCACTGCCAGAGATGCAAACATGAATGTCATGTTTCTAGGATCATTCAGATTAGTCCTAAATCTGATGATTGCCAAAGCACCTAACATTCCAAGACCACGAGCAAGACTATCACCAATTGCCTGCATAACCATAGCTGCAACCATCGAAATCAAAGATAAGGCTTGAAGAAAATGAGCTCTTCTATAAGTGGTTCTTGTTGTTAAGTCATACGTTATCGCCAAAATACTCGACAAGAAAAAAGCAAACAACACGGTAAACAGAACCATGTAGAATGCAGGATTATTTGGACTTTCTTGTAGTATGTTAAGATCTATCATATCTCTCCACTCTGATCAACGCAAATCTCCTACCAAAAATTAAATGAAATTAACAAATCTTAAAATTTTAGGTATGCAAAGACAGCTAGAATGCTTCAAATTAGGGAGCAAAAGTACGACTTATTGCAAATACTTGAAACTCCTATTGTTAATTATATAGGAATGAATGTCCAAAAAAGCCAATTTTACGCCCGAAAAGAGTCTAAATATTAAGATTTTTTCTTCAAAACGTAAACATTCAATTAAAAGGGCAAGTTTGCTAAATCCACATTTCCACCCGTAATTACCAACCCAACTTTTTTTCCACTAAATATCTCGGGATTATTAAGTACTGCAGCTAATGTCGTCGCACTTGATGGTTCAATAATAATTTTCATTCTATTCCAAACCATTTTCATGGCATCTATGATAGCTTCTTCACTGACAAGTAATATCTGTTCGATACCTTCTTTGATGATTGGAAAGTTATTATTACCCAACTGTGTTCGAAGACCATCAGCTATTGTATTAGGGTTTTTCGAAGGCATGATTTTTCCTTCTTTTAAGGATTGATAGGCGTCATCTGCTTGCTCAGGTTCTGCACCAATAACCTTCGTAGATGGTGAATGTTGACTACAAGTTAATATTGTACCAGCTACAACACCTCCTCCACCTACTGGTGTCACTATATAATCTAAGGACTCGCAATGTTGTAACAATTCATATGCGCAAGTTCCTTGACCAATGATTACATCTACGTCATTTGAAGGATGCAATCTGGTAGCCCCCGTTTTTTCTATGACCTTTTCTAATGTTTGTTCCCTTGCTTCAATTGTAGGTTCACATTCGGTAACGATCGCACCATAGCTGATGGTTGCCGCCTTCTTAACTGCCGGTGCATTTGATGGCATAATGACATAGGCATTCGTGCGCGTAATTTTAGCTGAAATAGCAACAGCCTGAGCAAAATTACCGGAAGAATGAGTACCCAATCCTAAAGAACGTTGATCTTCTGTCAAGCAAAGACTTGCATTTAATGCTCCCCTCAACTTATAGGAACCTCCTTTTTGAAAATTTTCACATTTGAAATAAAGATCTGCACCAGTTTGCTGATTGATATAACTTGACTGCAAAACTGGTGTTTCATGGATGTACTCTTTTATCCGATCATATGCTTCTTTTACATTAAGATTTTGCATATCCAAATGTACCAGTTTCATCATTTCTAACGGCTTCTCCTACGGGAATAATTCGCCCATTCATACAAACATATATACCATTGTCCATTAGTTGGCATGCCATTACAGAAGCTCCTAGCTGGGCAGATGCATCACTACCGATGCAACTTGCAGGTATAAATGACCCTGTCAATACAACAACTACATTTTTCAAATCTGATATATACTGACCAGTTTCTATCATTGTATCAGTCCCATGTGTAATGATGAATCGTTTGCAATCGGAGTCTGCAATATGGCTTTTAAGCTTTTTTCTATCCTCATCAGTCAATTCCTGACTATCTTTTTGAGCGAGAGAGGTTGAGTTTATTTCAAATGGCAATTTCATTTGCTTCATTAAAGCTATTGATGCAGGGTCCTCAATTTCAAATGCATAGGCACCTTGGCGTTGAGGATATTTCTTATCAATGGTACCTCCCATTTGGATGAATTCTATTCTAGATGTCATTTGGATATATTAATTATGGGTATGCTAAATTTGCTTTTTTTGGCTGATTTAAGTTATGAATAAACTTTATACCTAACAAAGGCTAAAATTTGTCTTATTTTTGTTCAAATTTTGTTCTATGCAATCGACAAATAAAAGTAGAGTGACTATAATCGGTTTGTTAATCCTAGCTGCCGCTTCATATAGACTAATCCCTCATCCCTATAATTTTGCACCAATTACAGGAATGGCTTTATTAGCAGGTTCTTACTTGAAATCAAATAAGGCTCTCGCTTTTCTATTACCGTTGGTTGCGCTTCTCCTATCAGATATCATTTTGAACAATACCTTATATCGTGGTTTTTATCAATCGGAAGGCATTGTGCTATTCCAGCCATATATGATTGCTACATTCTTAAGTATAGGACTCATTGTTGGGATTGGAATGTTCGTTAAGAAATTTAAATTACTTCATATTATTGGTGCATCCATTGGATCATCTGTACTTTTTTTTGTTGTCACAAATTTTGGTTCTTGGTTAACGATTCCCTTATATCCAAAAAACCTGATTGGACTTATTGAATGCTATACGGCTGGCTTACCATTTTTTCCTGCAACGGTATTTGGCGATTTGGTCTTTAGTTTGGTATTGTTTGGATTAGCGGCTGTGATTATGAGTAAGATTGAGGCTCCCTTTGGTCGCAATGTTGAATTTTGAACCTGCCAACCGACAGGCAGGTGTTTTAATGGTCGAATTTCTTTGAATTTCAACTTATTGAAAACACCAAAGTATTAGCCCGAAGCAATGTCTCCCTTTGAAAGAGAAGAAAGAGGGTGATTGTTGAGGCTCCCTTTGGTCGCAATGTTGAATACTTAAATTTCATCAACAAATACTTTCGAACAAAAGCTATCTGAAACCTATTGAGGACTTCTTGAAGACTTGTTCTGCTTTTGATTTGATCGCCTTTTTTACATCATCGAGTTCAACAGTTTGTATAACCGTTTCATTTCTTTCGCTTTCTGATGCCAATCTTAAGTTTTGGAATCTGATGATGTCTGATACAATTGTACGTACTGTTCTGGCATTTCCAAAATATCTGTCCTTTTGTATATGTAGGACCTCCAACTCTTTAAAGAGTAGTTTCTCAGCATCTTTCTTAATATTCAACGATTCGTCCAGCAGCATTTTCTTTGCAATATCACAAAGCTCTTCAGGGCTATAGTCATCAAACTTTAAGACCTTATCAAATCTTGAATTTAATCCCGGATTTATTTTTAGGAAGTGTTCCATGTTGTCTGGATACCCAGCTGCAAAAACAAAGAATTCACCTCTGTGATCTTCCATTCGTTTTAGTATCGTCTGAATTGCTTCATTTCCAAAATCACCTCTTCCAGATCCACTGGCTCCTGACAAGGCATATGCTTCATCTATGAACAATACCCCTCCGAGAGCTTCATCAATAATCTCTGCGGTTTTAATGGCAGTTTGTCCTATATAGCCTGCTACTAATCCTTGTCTATCTGTCTCCACCATGTGCCCTCTTTCGAGAATACCTAGTGCTTTGTACACTTTAGTGAGAATGCGAGCTACAGTTGTTTTACCTGTGCCAGGGTTGCCAACAAATACGGTGTGCAAGTAAAATTTATTCAATACTTCTTTTCCGCTTTCTCTATAATATTTGACGATTTCTATTAACTCTTTGATTTGGTCTTTTACTCTTTCAATACCAATGAGATCGTTCAATTCTCCAATAGCAGAATCCAATAATTCGTAGTCGATTGGGATTTGAGGTTTTTGTATTTTCTTCTTGAGACTCAAGTTTTCAACGTCTTCGATATAGATGGTTTCCAGATAAGTGTTGTCCAAAGCTTGAGGACTCTCTTGGTTCATCGTCCTCAAACCAAGATTAATTTTAGACTTCTCAACTAAGTCATAGACAAAGCGGGCATTTCCGAAAGCTTTGTCCCTGTTTCTGAACGCTTCCACAATAATTTCATCAATCTTTGCTTTTGCGTCTTCTTTAAAAATGACTTCCATCTCAGCTGCTGCAAAATCAGCAATCCGTGACAACTCCTGAGGAAGATAATCTGAAAAATGATAGAACAGTTTAAATCTTGACTTCAAGCCAGGATTGGAATCAATAAAATGATTCATCTCATTTGGATATCCAGCTACGATTACTGCAAACTCTCTATCCTTGTTGGACATCTCCTTGACAAGAATTTCGATAACTTCTCTTCCGAAATCTTTGCTGTCATCATTTGCTCTAGCCAGGGCATAAGCTTCATCGATGAACAGTACTCCACCTTTAGCTTTTTCTATGGCGTCTTTAACTTTTGGTGCGGTTTGACCGATGTATTCACCAACAAGATCTACTCTATCTACCTCATGTACGTGACCTGTCGACAGCAATCCCATTTTTTTATAGAGTTTACCCATCATTTTAGCCACCGTTGTTTTTCCGGTTCCAGGATTTCCTGTAAAGACAGAATGGATATTTATTTCTTCTTTCTCATCAAAGCCTTTTTCTTTCCGCAATTGTAAGAACTGAATATACTTTGCATGATCTGCCACCTGATCCTTTATCTCTGAAAGACCAATCAGTGCAGTCAGATCACTCATGACTTCTTCAAAAGATTGGTTAATGGTTTCATCTTGAGTCAATAAGAGTGGCGAACTCGAATTTGGTAATTGTACAGGTATCATACCTTCTACAAACTCATCACTTACTTCAAAAGGAATGACAGCTAGTAATTTATCCATGAAGATAATCTCCACTGTATAATTGCCATGACGCCAACTTCCTTTGACATTAGTCCCCCATCCTGCAGTGATCTTCACAAATTCATCATCTGCTTTTACATTGTGTAATTTGTTTACCTGGCCTTTCAATTCTCTGGCCTGATTGTAGAATTTAATGAAGAGTTCGCAATGCCAATTGGAATGCACCACTAGATTCTTCAACATTATTTCCACATAGATATAGCGTGTTTCTTCACAGCTAAATACTTTGTGGTATATCCGTTCTGCCTCAATCACATCATCATACTGACCTTCATATAGTTTTAAAGAGGAAATATCGACATATGGGTTATCCAGATTTGTGTAGTTGTTCCCTGCGTCTTCTATATAGAAGTATTTTGTCGCTACTTTCTTACCATCTATCCAAGCTTCCCAGTAGTATGTTCCGCTTTTCCAAAAGGCTCCTTCTTTTTTATTACCCCACCCTTCTCTTACATAAACAATGCTATCAAATTTAGATACCTGTTTCTTTATATTCAGTGCGCAAAGTTTCTTTCTGTTCTTTTTTAGCTCATAACATCTCAGATCAATGTCTACTTTCCAATTCTCTCTGTCGAACATTTTGTTGTAAAAAGACAACTCTGCGTAGATATAGGTAACCTCAAACCTATCAAATACCTGACGATACTTTTTCTTATTATCAGCCAGCCATTCTGTGGAAGAATAAACCTTTAATTCTTTGAATTTTAGAAGCTTTTGATCTGTGTGTTCGAACGTTTGGGACATTGCACCAGAGATATTTCAAATTATAGCATCAATCTACATCAATTTAGGGTATGAAACCATAATTTATACGCCAAATGTTCGACAATTCGACAACATTGGAACAAAGATCAAGATTACGCTGTTAAATAGTGCTAATAACTTACTTTTGCAATAATTTACCTAAACCTTTCATGGCGCGAATAAAATTTAAATTTGAAAACACAAAGATCCCTGAGAAAATCGTGGAGAATGTCGAAGCTGGATTAACTGTTTTGGAAGTCACAGAGGACAATGATATCCATCTAAATCACAATTGTGGAGAAGTTTGTGCCTGTAGCACTTGTCATGTTTATATTGAGAAAGGTGAAGAGTTTTTACCTGAAATTACAGACAGAGAAGAGGACTTCATAGACAGAGCAATCAATCCAACAATTGAATCACGGCTGGGATGTCAGTGTATTATATTGGATGAAAAGGCTGATCTAGAAGTTACTATTCCAGATCAATCTACTATAATTGGCCACGAACATTAAGCTACAAATATGAGTTTCAAAGACTTTGATGATTTACCAGTCACCTGGAGCGACCACGAAGATGTTGCAATAAAGTTATACGATAAGTTTGGCGACGAATTTACAGAAGGTAATATTTATAGAATTCGCTTCACAGAGTTAATCGATTGGGTATTGGAATTGCCACATTTTGTTGGTAAACGAGAAGAATGCAATGAAGCACATCTAGAGCAGATCCAAGCTAAATGGGTCTATGAGTGGCGCGAAAACCAGTAGTGATAAACAACACACATATCATACTTGCTTCTGGTTCACCTAGGCGAAGTTTCCTTTTATCTGAATGTCATATTCCTTTTAGTGTCAAACCTTCCAATATAGAAGAAATTGTGCCTTCTCATATTAGCGTTAGAGATTCGCCTGAATTCCTTGCTGTGGAAAAAGCTAAGGCATGTCCCCATCATTGTGCGTCCAATGAACTCATCTTATCTGCAGACACTTCTGTTTTTCTTGGTGATGACATTTTAAATAAACCAGAGAATTATCAAGAAGCTGTTGATATGATCAGCAAGCTCTCTGAAACCCAACATGAGGTGATCACTGGATTTTGTATAAAAAATACCGATAAGCTGCATAGTGAATCTGTCCTATCTCTTGTGGAGTTTGACTTTATATCACAAGAAGAAATAGATTTCTATATTAAACACTTTAAACCATTTGACAAGGCTGGCGGATATGGCATTCAAGATTGGATCGGCTGGTGTAAAATAAAAAGAATTGAAGGCTCCTACTCCAATATATTGGGTTTACCTATGAGAGAGGTTTACCAACAATTGAAGGGATTTAAAAGTTAAGGGTCTATCTTTTTAACCAAGCCTTAAATGGATGTAGTCTAAGAGTACAGTTGAAGATTTCTCCGCAAGGTCGAAATTGCAATTACGTATAGAAATTTATTCCTCGACTCCACTCCGTTTCGCTCGGAATGACAAATCGACTCCACTCCGTTTCGCTC
>CAYNMW010000212.1:0-7060 GCA_964398295.1 uncultured Saprospiraceae bacterium
CACAAGCATTTGGACAAACACTGGACATTGAAGTTGATGATGGTGAATACCTACTTACCGCCTTTTTAAATGACACCACAAGCGTCGACTCTCTTGTGATTGTGCCTAGATCGATGTGTGATGTATACATTCCAAATGTTGTTAATAGACAATCCAATTCCACAACCAATACAACATTTGAAATTGGAATTCCAGAAGGAACATCTCCTATTATATTGACCTTTCAGATTTATGATAGATGGGGAGAACTCATGTACATTAGAGATAACATTTCTTCTGTTGATTTTGAGGACTGGTGGGATGGCAGCTTCAATGGAGAGCAAATCAATCCTGGTGTTTATTCTTTTCACATAGAATTAGAATTTGAAAACGGACAGCGAGTTGATCGATCAGGGACTGTCACTCTATTATAATACCTAATCAACTTTTTTTTCATTTAGACCATAGGGTATATTTTCTTACATTCATTTAAAAATGTACCAAAATGTCAAGCTCCATTGAACCACAGGGACTAAAAGTCAGACTTTCTATCATGATGTTCCTCCAATTTTTTATCTGGGGAAGTTGGGCTCCAACTCTAGGTAATTATATGGGGACAATTGACATGGCAGATTCTATTAATTGGGCGTACTCACTAGGACCAATAGCGGCTATTATTACTCCATTCTTTATGGGCATGATTGCAGATCGCTTTTTTGATTCAGAAAAAGTACTTGCTTTTTTATGCATTATTGGAGGCATCGCAATGTGTTTGATGCCAAATTTCGCCGGTGACTCCATGTTTTTAACCTTGCTTGGTATACACGCACTTTGTTATTTGCCGACTTTAGGTATTACGGCTTCATTGTCTTTTCATCATTTGAAAAATCAAGAAAGAGATTTTCCTGTTGTGCGAGTATTTGGTACAATTGGCTGGGTAGTAGCCGGTGTCCTGATTGGCAAAATATTACAAGCAGACTCCTCACCTACTCCTCTATATTTAGGAGGAGCAGCATCTATCTTACTTGGTATATATAGTTTTAGTTTACCTAAAACTCCTCCACCCTTAGCAGGTAAGAAATCAAGTTGGAGAGAAATTGCTGGGCTAGATGCTCTCGCTCAACTCAAGGATCGATCATTTATCGTCTTTTTAGTTTCTGCAATGCTCATCTTTATTGCATTCGGGACTTACTTCCCATATGCTCCGGTATACTTTAGTAATTTGAATGAAACATTATCATTAGAGCACTTTGCTAACCCAAGCTTCGAAATGTCATTTGGTCAGTTTTCAGAGATCTTCTTCATGTTGATGATTCCATTTCTATTTCATCGGCTAGGTGTAAAATGGATGTTGTTTCTCGGCATGTTAGCTTGGCTTGCACGATTTACTTTATTTGCTTCAGCCTCTATGACTGGTTCCTTTTGGATGATTATGTTGGGAATAGCAATCCATGGTATATGCTATGACTTCTTTTTTGTGACAGGGCAAATTTATATAGACAAAGAAACTTCGCCAGAAATTCGAGGTCAAGTCCAAGGCTTGCTGGTATTACTTACTCAAGGTGTTGGATTCCTTATTGGCACGCAATTATCAGGAGCATTTTTCAATGAACACGCGATTGATGGAATCATGTCTGTTACCGATTGGAAATCATTTTGGACTATTTTTGCAATAGCCACTGCTGTTTTCGCAGTTGTCTTCTTTCTGTTATTTAAGGAAAAGAAAGACTATAGAACAACTTAACTCACGGTGCTGGATTTGGGATAAGGCTATGAATGGTTTCAATTTCCTTTAGAACATCTTGTGATAATTTAACATTGATGCTGTCTATATTTTCTTTTAACTGATCCAGGTTTGTAGCACCAATAATTGTACTGGTGACGAATGCTTGTTGGTTGATAAACGCCAAGGACAGTTGCGCAAGTGATATTCCATGTTTTTCCGCAATCTCCAAGTATTGTTTAACTGCAAGGTGACAACTATCACTTTTGTACCTATCCATACCTTCAAATCGATTAATCCTATCAGTCGGCTTATCAATGCCCTTGTGATACTTACCACTCAATAAGCCAAATGCCATTGGAGAATAAGCCATCAGACCAGCATGCTCTCGTATGGACATCTCAGCTAAGCCCACCTCGTATTGGCGATTAAGTAAGTTGTAAGGATTCTGGACGGTGACAAATTTTGACAATTGATGTTGTTCAGATAATTTCATATAGTTAGAAAATCCCCATGGTGTTTCATTGGAAATGCCCCAGTGTCTAATCTTACCTTCTTTCACTAAGGAATCAAGTGTTTGAATTCTTTGGAGAAAATTATCGTACCATCCTTCAGTATGGCTGTAACCTCTCACCCCAAAAAAATTAGACCTCCGCGCAGGCCAATGCAATTGATACAAATCCACATAGTCGGTCTGTAATCGTGTCAAACTTCCCTCCAGAGCTTCACGAATATTAGCTACTGGGTAATCAGAAGCTTCTCGTATATGTTTGGTATATGGTCCTGGTCCGGCAATTTTTGTAGCAAGTACTACGTCCTTCCGCTTTGTAGGATTCTTTTTAATCCAATTGCCAATTATGACTTCCGTTTTAAAGCTAGTCTCAGCGCTAGCTGGCACTGCATATAATTCAGCGGTATCCCAAAAATTGACACCTTGACTTAAAGCATACTCCATTTGTTGATGGCCGTCCTCCTCATTGTTTTGATTGCCCCAAGTCATTGTACCTAAGCAAATAACACTGACATCTAAATCAGTATTACCTAATTTTCTATACTCCACTTATACGTTTGTTTGATACTGCAAATGTAGGGATACATCACTGAGTATAAAAGAAAAAAGCGACACATATACGTCGTGTCGCTTTACCTATTAATTTATTGACAAGCTCCGTAAAAATAATAGTATTGACAACTCTACGGATCTCTTGATACAAATGTAAACTACTGTGAACTGAATACTGTTAAAAAAAGCCAGGTGTAGGTGGAGATGTAGTGCACAGGTGAGCTTTTCGTAGATCAATTAACACTATTCGAGCATTAGATAAGTTCTTTAAGTGTTTCCCAAACATTAGCTAACACAATTTTTTGCCCCAGTTCATTCGGATGTTTACCATCATCAAGATTCAATGAATCCACCTGAGCTACTCTGTTCAGAAAAAAAGGTATCAAACTGGAGTCGTTTGTTTTAGCCAAATCTGGATATATAGCATTGAATGAATTTTCATAAGCTATGCCCATATTGGGTGGAGACAGCATACCTGCAACGATAACTTCAGCCTTAGGATACTTCTCTTTAACCTTATCTATAATTGCAAATAAATTCTTCCTGGTCTCCGTAACATCCAAACCGCGAAGCATATCATTTGCACCTAATTCTAAAATGAAAATATCTACTGGTTGGCTCAATACCCAATCAATCCTACCTAATCCACCAGCAGATGTCTCACCGCTCAATCCTGCATTGACTACTGTATAAGTATATGGAAGATCTAGGTCGGCTAATTTCTGCTGTAGCAAATATGGCCAAGCCAAATTTTCATCTAGACCATAACCAGCAGTAAGGCTATTTCCAAAGCAAAGAATGGTTTTGTTTGATTTAGACATATTAGTAGTTGATTCTTCTTTTTTGGCTTGATTTTCTACAACTTCTTTAGGTACAGCTTGTTCTTTTTGGGTACAAGCATTCATCAATATCAGGAGTCCTAATATCGAGACAAATCCTAGAGCTAATGCAGATTTATTCATACAGTGCAATTTTATTAAAATAAAAGCATAATAATTGTAATGTAAATGTAACATCTTCCTATTGTAGGAAGTTTTAATTTTGGATAATATGACATGTAAAACAATATGAGTAGAATACTAGAGGTAGAGCATCTTTCGAAAATATATGAAAGTGGTGAAAAGAAACTGACTGTTCTCGATCAGGTAGACTTTACAATAGCAGAACGAGAAATTGTATCCATTGTCGGTCCTTCCGGGAGTGGTAAGACTACTTTGATCGGATTATGTGCTGGACTAGACAAGGGATCATCAGGAACTGTTTCGATACTTGGAAATAACTTGAATCGAATGACTGAAGATGAGCGAGCAGTATTGCGCAACAAATACGTGGGATTTGTTTTTCAAAATTTTCAATTGATACCAACACTAACAGCTCTGGAAAATGTAATGATTCCTTTAGAATTGCTTGGAATGGGTCATGCCAAATCACATAGTAAAGATCTGTTAGCGCGTGTAGGTCTTGGGGATAGACTCAGTCACTACCCTAGTCAATTATCTGGAGGCGAACAACAGCGAGTTTCGATCGCAAGAGCTTTTTCAAACACACCAAAAATATTATTCGCTGATGAGCCAACTGGCAATCTAGATGAAGAAACAGGGACTAAAATAGAATCTTTGTTATTCGAACTAAACAAAGAAAAAGGAACAACATTAATTATAGTTACCCATGATCTGGAATTAGCAAATAAAACAAATCGAATCATCAAATTAAAAGGCGGAAAAATCATTTCTGACACTCCTGTATATGATGCAGTTGTTTAACCATACTTATGAGTCAATTATCATTTTTAATCAGGACCGCTTTTCGAGACAGCCGTAAAAACATGAGGAAACTCATCATGTTTATGTCTTCCATAATTTTGGGAATAGCGGCTCTTGTTGCAATCAATTCTTTCAACAATAATTTAGTCAGAGATATAGATACTCAAGCTGCTGGATTACTTGGCGCAGATCTAGCAATCACTGGCAATCGTCCACTTACTGAAAACCTACAATTTCTAACAGACTCATTGGACTCTCAACAGGCTGAAGAAATAGAGATGTTTTCCATGTCCTATATCCCAAAGACTGACGCTTCGCAATTCGTTATGCTAAAGGCTATCGAAGGAGACTTTCCATTCTATGGTAAGCTTCTCACGGAACCCGAAGATGCTTACTTATCTTATCAGAATCAAAAAAGTGCTCTTGTTGACCATGGTCTAATGCTAGAACACAAACTAGAAATTGGTGATAGCATCAAACTTGGCACGAAACAATTTTATATATCAGGGAGACTCAAGAGTGCATTTGGCAGCATTGCAGCCACTTCATCATTTGCCC
Source organism: uncultured Saprospiraceae bacterium (assembly GCA_964398295.1). Classification (GTDB taxonomy): domain Bacteria; phylum Bacteroidota; class Bacteroidia; order Chitinophagales; family Saprospiraceae; genus CALFUK01. The sequence goes on from CAYNMW010000212.1 coordinate 5,087, forward strand.
CCGCTGTCTACATTGGGAAACAATTCCTGGAAGAAACCGAATTGATTCAACCAGGTAGTTTAGTAAACTATGCTTACTACCACAAGCTAGCAGACCCTAGCATTGCTGACGAGTGGGAAGAAGACAATAAAGATGAATTCAGGAATGAAAGTTTGAGAGTAGAGACGATTGAAGAACGAAAAGAGAATTTAGATGAAGCCTTTTCTTCGCTGAATAATTTTCTCAATCTTATCGCATTGGTTTCACTCTTACTAGGCTGTATAGGTGTTGCAAGTAGTATCCTCATCTATGTCAAACAGAAAGTCCCATCCATTGCCGTATTCAGATGTCTTGGCATGACTTCAAGACAGGCATTGGCCGTTTATATTATACAAATTTTCGGATTGGGGCTAATCAGTGTATTGATAGGTGCATTATTAGGCTCCGCTATTCAAGTATATTTGCCCGTTATTTTTAAGGATTTCCTTCCGTATGAAGTAGTGATGACACTGTCATGGAAAGCTATTATTGAAGGTATATTAGCAGGTCTTGTGATGGCAATGTTGTTTGCTCTTGCTCCATTATTAAGTATCAGAAAAATAAGTCCATTGAGGACTTTACGGACTGATTTGCAAGAGCAAGGGACAGATCCATTGCGAATAGTGGTTTATGCACTGACAGTCGTTGGGATCTTTTTATTCCTATACCAACTCACTCAAGATCTTCGATCTTCCGTTATACTTTCTGCTGGATTGATTGTTTCTTTCTTATTGCTTTATGGAATTGCAATTGCTATGATGTGGGCACTTAAACGCTTTTTCCCTCGTGGTTGGAATTTTGTTTTCCGGCAAGGATTATCAAATCTGTATAGACCTAACAATCAAACAAAGACATTGCTTGTCTCCATGGGGTTGGGCACAGCAGTATTGACGACTCTCTTCATCATCCAGGGACTGATTTTAAAAAATGTCAACTCAATGGATGCAGGCAATCAACCGAATATGGTTCTTTACGGAATAGAGAAAAAACAAGAAACTGAACTTAAAAAACTAACTGAAGAATTTGATCTACCGGTTATACAACAAGCACCAATTGTTACCATGAGACTTGCAGGATGGAAAGGCAAATCTAAAGAAGTATGGTTAGCAGATACAACACGGACAGCAAGAAGATGGGCAATCAATAGAGAAGCTCGGGTAAGTTATAGAGATTATCTGGAGGATGACGAAGAGTTACTCAGAGGGACATTTACCGGTGAAGTCTCACCAGGAGATTCAATACTTATTTCACTTGATGAAGGCTATGCAGAATCCTTGGATGTTGATCTTGGAGATGAATTGGTGTGGAATGTACAAGGCACATTGATGACCACCTATGTTGGTAGCATCAGAGAAATTGAATTTCGCTCTATGCGTACTCGTTTTTTTATTTTATTCCCCAATGGTGTGTTAGAAAAAGCTCCTCAATTTTTGGTCTTTGTTACGAAATCGCCAAATACTGAAACAACGGCAGCATACCGAAGTAAGGTTGTCAAAGCTTTTCCAAATATTTCCGTAATAGATCTAGGAATGATACTTTCTACCCTAAACGGTATTCTAAGTAAGGTCTCTTATATCGTAAAATTTATGGCTGGCTTTAGTATTTTGACAGGTTTAATAGTTTTGATCAGCTCCCTTTTACTAAGCAAATTTCAGCGAGTCAAAGAAAGCGTGTTATTAAGAACTATTGGAGCATCCAAAAATCAAATTTTGAAAATCAATGCCACTGAATATGGCCTACTAGGTGGACTTGCCGCTTTTACTGGAATCAGTATTTCCCTGGTAGCAAGTTACTTCCTGGCCACTCGGCAGTTTGAATTAGATTTTTCAATTGAGTGGTGGCCACTGATTGCAGTCTTTGTATTCATTACAGGAATGACAGTTTGTATCGGCTTATTGAACAGTCGTGATGTTGTGAATAAATCGCCTTTAGAGGTGTTGAGGAAGGAGGCTTGAT
>CAYNMW010000213.1:0-6876 GCA_964398295.1 uncultured Saprospiraceae bacterium
GGATTTGATGGAATACGGAAGTCATCTAAGAAGTTTCTTTTTACTAGTGTACTAAAAATAGGAAATAGATACCTATTTGATCTACTTTTTTGAATTTGTTTGGATTCTATGGTATAGTAAGTCAAACCAGAGAACTGCAATGGCGCTTAATGCAGTGAGGCCAAAAATTAAATACTTTCGAGAAAATTCAAGGTTTAGTTGTTGCATGAAGTTTTCTAGAAGACTAGATTTGGTTTGAGCAGAAGAGGGGATAAGACTGACGATTGTAGAGGCAAGTAATAGAGACAAGAATATATAAAGTACCGGTTTGAAAGAGGCATATTCAAGTGCTTTTGCGGGAAATATACGAGTCAATAGTGCTGGTGTAAATGCAGCAGATGGTTGATGAGTAAGATCATCCAAGGATGAGTCCAATTTCTTTAATTGCGCCATCAATACACGAGCATTCTCATTTGATTCCAACAAACGCTCTACTTCTTGATTTTCAGCTTCTGTGCTTTGTTCATCTATATATTTCCAAAATAATTCTTCCATCTAACTGTTTATAAAAGTACGTTAAGAGATGATTCGAATCTAGAGGAAAGTTCTTTACGCAACCACTTTCTTGATCGAAACAACTTTGATTTTATATTGCTTTCTGATAGTTCTGTAACCTGTTGAATTTCCTTAATACTTCTTTGTTCAAAATAGAATAAGGACATCACTGTAGCATCCATTGCATCCATTTCAAGTAATAATTGTTTGATGTGCGCAATGAGTTCTTGATGATGCAAATCTGTACTAAGGTTCGTGGAGTCTGCTATATAATCGTATTCTGATGTGTCAACAGTATACGTTTTTCTTTTCTTTAGATAATCCAAAGAAGTACGATACGCAATTCTATACATCCAACTACTCAGTTTGGATTCTTGATTGAACTGCTGTATTGAGTTAAATACTTTCATGAATGTATCTTGAGCGGCTTCTTCCGCAATTGCATGATGCTTCACAATGTTCTTGCAAATGGTAAACACATAGTTTTTATACTGGTCAACAAACATCTCAAAGACTTTAGGGTCTTGTAGCATGATGCCATCGATGTATTGTTTGTCAGTAAGCATGTAGGTAGTTTCTATGCCTTTGACGAGCTATAACTTAAGTAGGTTGCATTATTTTTCACAATTCTGCAACCTCCTCCAAATAGCTGTCGTCAAAGTGGTAAAAATAAAATATATTATTATGGGACCATTTGCAGTCGGAATCGTACTTTTTTTATCATCAGGAGCAGTTTTAATTACCTTTCTATATCTCTTCTTTTCTACAAGACACAAAGAAAGAATGGCACTAATAGACAGTGGTAAGGATGCCTCCGTTTTCTTAAACAAGGCTTCTAAACCAGGAATGAACTCTCTAAAATTTGGTTTATTTCTCGTCTTTATTGGAGTCGCACTTTTTGTGGGTATTATGCTGGAAACATCAGTATTAAATGTGCCAGAAGCCAGTGTTACTATTCCATTGGTATTGATAGCTGCTGGCTCTTCATTACTATTCTTTTATCGACTTGTCAATAAAGACTGGGATAATGATAAAGGGGAGATTGTTTAGTATCTGTAACAACTAATACTACTATTTCAATAAAGTGATAAGGACTGGTAAATGATCAGATCCTACTTCTGGCCCTAGACTTCGCTCAATGACTTCAATATCTTTACTTACCAAAACATGATCAATAGGGATACGTAGAAAACTAGGAAGAAGTGTAGGCCAACTGGCTTGACGTGTAAATCCTTCTCTACTATCAATTAAATTGAGTTTCCTTTTCAATGTCCTGAATTGCCTGGTAAACGAAGTCAAATTCATATCTCCAGCAAGAATAATGGAAGAGAGCTGACCAAATTTATCTACCACTTGATCTAGTTGAAGATTTTGCAAATCCATGCTTTTTGGACCTATTGGATTTTCGAGATGAACACCTATAACTGTTGTTGATTGGTCATTCAATGTAACTGATGCTTTTACTACTGGAAACCTTTCTTCCCCTAAATGAAGTATTTCTTTCTCAGTCAACGGCAGTTTAGAAAACAATGCAATTCCAAAATTGTCATTTCTGACTGATTCTATAAAATAGGGATAGTTCTGTAAGGTTAAATTTGATTGCCAGGAGCTGGTATATTCTGAGATGACAAGAATGTCTGGGTCCTCTTGATTGATGAAAGTTTGTACTCGATTGAATTGTGTATTACTAGACAATACATTTATGGATATCAGTTTGATTGAAGTTTTAGAATGCACCTCACCATTCATTTTCTGTGTTCCATTCCATTGATAGAAAAAGGTCGTAATAACAAGGATTGAAGCAAACAATGCAAATTTTTTCTCACCTATCATTCCAAGAAGAAAAACAAAGAGAACAAGTCCCGAACTGATTTGAAACATCAGATGGGTAAATAATTGGAAGAACCAATGAGGGACCTGAACAATAGCTAAGATTGCCATTATTGCCAAAAGTAAGAATCCAAGCTTACTGCATTTGTTTAAGTAATTCTTCAATTTCACAATATTCGTACATTTAAGGTTCAACTCAAAATTATATAACAATGGTTCCAGCTAATGAGACTTTCAAAAATACCTTCCCATTCAAAGCAAACTTCTTTGAAGGTCAGGGATTCAAGATGCATTATGTTGATGAAGGAGATGGTGAGGTTATCATCTGCTTGCATGGCCAACCAACATGGAGTTATCTGTATCGAAACTTTATACCTACACTTTCACAAGATTACAGGGTCATAGCGCCTGATCATATGGGCTATGGCAAAAGTGAAACACCAGACGATAAGCCATATACTTTCCAACAACATGTAGAAAATCTTGCAGCACTTATTGAAAATCTTGGCTTAAAAGATATTACCATTGTTTGCCAGGATTGGGGTGGCCCTATAGCTGCTGCTTATACCATCAGATTTCCAGAAAAAGTAAAGCGTTTATTTTTGATGAATACAATGATGGGTTATGGCGTTGCAGTTCAAGATGTGCTACAGTCCGACCCGCCGCCACCTTCTTTGATGGATTCAACTTGGTTTCAATGGGTACGTGCTAGGATTGATGATGGGACTTACCATGACATCATGAAACATCTCGGCCATCATGTCGTGAGTAATATGAAAAAATTGTACTTCCACGATTCTTCTGTCATCACACCAGAATGGATAGATGCTTACAGTCGACCTTTTCCAACGGAAGAAGAAACGATCGCCGCAGTTGAATTTCCATTAGATGCTGCACAAAACAGAATAAAGGATTACGTTATCGATGGCTTGAAAACTGGAAATTTAGAAAAACTAAGAGCAAAGCCCGCGATGCTGGCAGAAGGAATGGCAGATAAAGCAATGCCTCCAGCAATGGTGATGGATGACTTCAGACGGCTATGGCCCGGACGCCCAATCGTGAAATTAGAAGATGTAGGTCACTTTTGTCAGGAAGATGCGCCGAAGACACTTGTTGCATTGATTCAGTTGTTTATGCAGATGACTCCGTAAACCTAAACACAAAAAGGAATTACCATAAAAGGAAAAAATCAGATTTCGGCATCCTAAGGGTGATCGGCCACTGGTTGAGTGGTGAAAAAAAGTCAACCATAAAAGTCATGATCTTAATCAGACAAATTACCAACCATTATTGTCCACATTACCCTATTATAACTTTTATGTTTCAACTTTATGCCTTTTATTCCTTTTGTGGTGAAAAAACTCAACCATAAAAGTCATAAAAGAATTCGGCATCCTATTATGCCTTTTATGTTCCAACTTTATGCCTTTTATGGTTAATAAAAACTCACAGATAAAAATCATAAAAGATTAACTCGACCTCCCATGTTTATACGTAAATTTTACCCAAGCAAATCTATATCCTCCGTGAACGGCTGATGATAATATCGTTTACCAGAAGCATCATACATCGCATTCGCCAAGGCAGCACCAACAGGAGGTAAGGAAGGTTCTCCCAATCCAGTTGGATCAATTCCATTATTGACAAAATGTACCTCTATATCATCAGGTGCCTCAGCATGTCTGATCAATTTGTAGGAATCAAAATTAGATTGCTCTGGCACACCATTCTTAAATGTAAGCGCGCTGTATAACGCGTGGCCAATGCCATCAACAATACCACCTTCGATCTGGTTTTTTGCACTACCTGGATTGACTACGATACCACAATCTACAGCGCAATGTACTTTCTTCACCTTAGGCGTATCTCCATCCATCTCAACATCTAGTACTTGAGCAACATAAGAGTTGTGACAATAATAAGCAGACACACCTCTCCCTGATCCTTTGCCCGATGGCGACCATCCAGCTTTTTCTTTTACCAATTCTAACACACCAGCATAACGTTCAGCATCGTAATCGTTTTCTTCACCGACTGGATTTATTTTGGCACGCTCAAATAATTCCAATCTGAAATCAATTGGATCTTTACCTGCAGCTTCAGCAACTTCATCAAGAAATGATTGTTCAGCTGTTGCAATGAAATTTGATCTTGGCGCTCTCCATGCGCCAGTAGAAATATTTGTTTCGAGTTGGAAGTTTTCTACTCGATAATTATCCACTGCTCCTGCAGGATACCGATTGTGGAAGACTGGACTTCCTGGTATACCAGCTCCTTTTATTTGAAATGCGGTTAATTTACCACCATCATCCAATCCGGCTTTGTATGTCACCATATATGCTGGTCGATATGTCCCTTGCGTCATGTCATCTTCTCTAGTGTACACGAGCTTAACAGGAGCATTCATTTTTTGCGAAATCAATGCAGCCTCAGTAGCAAAGTGACCATACAATCGTCGACCAAAGCCTCCACCCATACGTGTCATCATGATGGATATCTTATCCTTAGGCAAACCAAGTACAGTTTCCAGCGTGGTTTCCAAGAATATTGGTGTTTGGATAGGTCCGATCAGCTCTGCTTTATCTGCAGTCACATTTGCATAGAAGTTCATTGGTTCCATGGTATTATGAGCAAGAAATGGAGCTGTATATGTTTTTTCCACAATTGTTTCTGCTGCTTCAAATGCTTCATCTACATTGCCATCATTTCTAGCAACTTCACCTTTTCCATTTTTCAATAAATCAGACAATGAGGTAAAGTGTTCAGCAGTATTTTCAGAAGGACTATCGACCTCCCATTCTATCTTCAATTCTTTTTTAGCTTGCATAACTTCCCATGTAGTGTTACCAATGATGGCTACCAATTCTGGGTAAGCATTGACGTCCGACCATTGTGGATTCCAACCTTCTGGCTCTACATTGATCCGAATCACATCTTTGATTCCTGACATGCTTCTCGCAGTACTATCATCAAGGCTTTTGATTTTCATGCCGAATGCTGGTGGATGTGTGATCATTGCAATCAACATATTTGGCTCTTGGATGTCCAGGCCAAAAAGTGGTTTACCTTGTACGATACCAAAACCATCAACATTCTTTTTGGATGTACCGATAATGGTAAAATCCTTTGGATCTTTCAACGGTACTTCTTCTGGTATATCTATGTTGATGGCATCAGCAGCTATCTCACCATAGCCAATAGTTTGACCACTTGCTGCATGAGTTATAATACCTTTATCTGTAGTTAATTCTCCTACAGGGACATCTAGTTTTTGGGCTGCAGCTTCCATCAGTAAATGTCTGACTGTTGCTCCAGTTTGTCGTAAACTTTTCCATCCAAATCTGATGGATTGACTTCCACCTGCTATTTGTCTCTGATATTTTTCTGTGTCCAATGGAGCTTGTTCTACGATTACCTTATCCCAATCTGCATCTAGCTCTTCTGCAATAATCATCGGCATTGCAGTTTTCACATTTTGGCCAATTTCTGGATTAGGTGACATGATGGTCACAACTCCATTACTGCCAATTTTGAGAAAGCCATTCATCTCATTCCAGACTTCTGGCATTTGTATATCTGGTGGCAAAAATTCTGCTATGGCAGGTTTTGATTCACAAGCTATAAAGTTGAATCCAAAGAGAAGGCCACCACCTGCAGCAGCTGACACCTTCAAAAATTGTCGACGATCTTTATCTGTTTGATTTATCATGTTTTTACGTTTAGAAGGTGATTAGGAGTTTTTCGCAGCCGTTTTGACAGCTTTATGAATTCGTGTGTATGTTCCGCATCGACAAATATTGCCGTTCATTGCCTGAGATATATCAGCGTCTGAAGGACTAGCATTGTTTTTCAATAATGCTGACGCAGACATAATTTGTCCAGCTTGACAGTAGCCGCATTGTGGCACATCATGTTCGATCCATGCCTGCTGCACTGGATGAGAACCATCTTCAGACAATCCTTCTATTGTTGTAATCTTTTCTCCTTCTGCAGAAGATATTGGAATCGAGCAAGAGCGTACTGCTTTGCCATTCAGGTGGATCGTGCAAGCACCGCACTGAGCAATGCCACAGCCATATTTGGTGCCAACAAGATTTAGGTGATCGCGCAATACCCATAAGATAGGTGTATTGGGATCGACATTTACTTCAACGGAATTGCCGTTTACTGTGAGTGTTAAATTTGCCATCGCTATTTACAGATTTAGGAGTAAAAGTTACGAATTAACTTTTTGAATAACATAAAGTATCAGGAGATTGTTTTAAATACCCATCCGCCAGTTGCAATTCCAAGTTGAAAATTACTGTTTGTTGAGATGCTGTTAAAATTTTTTCTTGCTCCTAAAATTTCATTGAATTGAGATTTGTCTAATTCGAGCTCTATTTTTAAATTCTCGACAAATAGATTTTTGAGTTTGCTCAATTCTTCATTACTGATTTCTCTGCTAAGTTTGATTCTTACTAGTTCTTCAGCGATTCCCCAATCCGTTACATTCATTAAATCTGACCAATT
>CAYNMW010000214.1:0-6831 GCA_964398295.1 uncultured Saprospiraceae bacterium
CCCATATCTCGTTACCTTTATCCCTTCGAAGATCGATTGAAAACGTTCATCGATAAATAGGTACTGACGAAAGCTTGGCTTTGTCAGCACTTCGGGGCTGAAATGGTATCGACAGGAAAGAATATTGGTACGTAAGCATGTCGGAGCAGTGATCAATTACTCCGTACTAAATAGTGATCAAACCATTAATTGGCGATAACAGATTCGCATTAGCTGCCTAATTTAGAATTAGCATAGCTTTTTGCACTGTGTAGGAGACTTCCGATATACCTACTATCAGTGTATAATGACCGCCACGCTTCGCGCTGGCACTCGGGATAGAGACTCTTCGCTTCGGAGGAGAATCGAAACTTAAGAAGATAAGCTGATGGCTGGTTGCTTGTACACCTGCCGGATGATGAAAATCCAAGAACAAGCTAAACATGTAGAAAGCATATTGGTGCTTTGTCTGGACCCGAGTTCGACTCTCGGCAGCTCCACAGATATATCAAATGATGTTTTATATCATATGATGTGGAAAATGAAAAATGAAGGTTAAATTTTTGAAGCTCGCTTCAAAAATTTTGACCTTTTTTTATTTAGCATCCCAACCTGATCTGATGATCAGGTTTCATCTTTATATTAGTCAAAAACCTTACTAGATATTTTCTAATCCCCTATATCCCCTTTGAACAAAAAGGGGACCAATGCTATAGTAAAGGAAATTCTCTTTTGAATTACTAAGCCAATTGCCTACATATTCGATCATCATGGCGATAAAGTATCATGTCCATCTTACATATCTTAAACATCTGTACAGACAAAAAAAGCAAACTAGTTAAGTTAACTCGGGCACAGCCACAAAATCCCCCATATCCAACCCATCATCAAAAGGCAACGCAGCTTCACTCTCCTTCCCTTCTGGCAAAGCCTCCACTTGACGAAGATTCCGTTCTATCGCCCTGGTACGCACCCCTGCTTTATCCAAAGTAGTAGAAGCCTCATTCAACTTCTTCTGTACTTTATCTAGGACACCACCAAATTTCCCAAATTCAGTTTTTACACCACCTAAAATCTTCCATACTTCGCTAGATCGTTTTTCAATAGCCAATGATCGGAAACCCATTTGTAAAGAATTGAGCATAGCGGAAAGGTTCATCGGTCCGGCAAGGATGATCTTATATTCTTGTTGTAGTTTTTGCATCAATTCTGTATCTCTGACTACTTCGGCGTAAATACCTTCTGTTGGGAGAAATAGAATACCAAAGTCAGTTGTATGAGGAGGTGCAATGTATTTCTCCTTCATATCCTTTGCCATCGTTTTAATGGTTGCAAACATTGCCTTTTTTGCGGCTTGGACTTGGTCTTTATCACCGGACTCATATGAATCATGCAATTGCTCATATCGATTCATTGGAAATTTGGAGTCGATTGGTAGCCATATATGCTTGCCATTATCTTCTTTTCCAGGAAACTTAATGGCAAATTCTACATGACACCTACTGCCAGGAATCGTAGAAACATTAACGGCATACTGATCGGGTGTTAGTACTTGGTCTAAAAGATTACCCAATTGAATCTCACCCATTACTCCTCTTGTTTTTACATTGGTCAATACCCGTTTTAGATCTCCAACTCCTGTTGCTAATGATTGCATTTCTCCAAGACCTTTCTGTACCTCAATCAATTGCTTACTCACTAGTTCAAACGATTTACCGAGACGATCCTCTAGCGTTTTGTGCAACTTCTCATCAACAGTTTCTCGCATTTTCTCCAATTGCTTGGAGTTGTCAGTTTGAATGGATTCCAATTTTCGATTCATATCCATTCTGATGTCTGTGATTGATTTACGTAATGATTCACGCAATGAATTGAACTTTGACTCATTAGAATCTGTCAACCCCTTGAGTTCCTTTTGAAAAGAGACCAAGTGATTTGATTGGCTTTTGCCTATTGCTTGCAATTGCATGTTTGAATGTTTCAAAAAGGAATCGAATCGTTGATTCATGTGTCCTACCAATTCATCATTCGTCGTTTTCGACACTTTTAGATTGGCACTTAATTGATCAGTTATTCTGGCCATATTATCAGTGAGTTCTCTTCTATTGGTGCTGAAATTATCTGAAACCAATTGGTTTAGGGAAAGACTTTGATTCACTTGATCATTCTTTAAGTCCGTGAAATGTCGGTGTACATTATCAGGCTTTCGGAATAATAGGAAGAGCATGGCTAATAAAGTCAAAGCGGATAGACACAGTAATATTGTCATTTGAGTCTCAGTCATTGTTAAAATCTTTGTTTGAATAAATATGTTTAACAATGCGATATTGAAGACTATCGTGCAGTGTATTTGCATTGTGATTTTAGACTTCCGTCGAGAGGTCAGAGACCTTCGACTCAGGTATTGTATCTGAGCAAAAGGTATTCCGCCTCTTTGCGGCTTCCATCCTATTCCTGAACAAAAGGTGTTTCACCTCTTTGTGGTTTCAGTCTATTCCGTCGAGAGGTCAGAAACCTTCGACTCAGGTAACAAACTCATCAAGATCCCGTGGCGGATTTAGAATTTGATCAGATTCTTCACAATCAAACAATCAACCAATCACACCCTCTTACTAATCCCTTCAATTATCCTAACCAATTGCTCCAAGGATTCAAAAACATAATACTTCCCTTGAAAGCTATGACGGTCGTAGGATTCTCCAGATGTCAATGACTCTGGAGTAAAGGCAAGTTGGTTTTCAGGCTTGAAGGCTTCGAAAATTTCAGATGATGAGTAGAAGGTTGCACCAAATGCTTTAAGGCCTGACGGCTCTTTGATCAAACCAAGTTCGATCAACATGCCTCCAATAAAATCTAATTCTCTCAATAAATCTTGTCGGTCTGAATTGAATGCTTCCACATATGTCTTAGCCAGAAGTTGATACATATCAGAATAGTCTTGTTCTGCCATGAACGGAATGTGTCCCATGATGTCATGCCATATATCTGGTTCGTCACAATAAGACAATTCTTCTGGTGTGCGCACAAAACTGGTAAGTGGCATTTGATAATTTGCAATATAGGTGTACCAGTCGATTTGTGATAAAATGATGTTTTCAGAGGTTTGGATAAATTCGTAACCAGTGTATGGTTTAATGGCTTTTGTCAATTCTTCAGCTCTTGGTCTGCGGTCATGGTTCATGCCTAATTTTGAAAAACCAGAGATCCAATTGGTGGCAATAGCATTCAGCGATTGCATATGCTGAAAGTGAGTTTCAAATAAAATCTTCCAATTTTTATCGTCTTCTTCTGGAATGAATGTTCGTTGGCTTTTCATAGTCTTTAAAATGAATTAAACAAAAAGTGGATTTTACGAAAATAGCGGTTAATTGTCTGATATCGATCTGGATGAATCAATTTTTAGTTGCATTAAAGGTAGCAATTGTAGTTTGCTGCTTTCTCCAGTTTTTTTTCAGTGCCGGGGGAAATTGATATTGAATTAATTGATTTGCGCCTACCAATAAATCTGATTTGTCATCATTGTTGTTATCATACATAGTCGCTAAAACCCATTGATTGGATGAGGTCTCTTCCAGATACTTGAGTTCAAAATTCATGCTCCCTTTGTTCTCCAAATAGACGATTGTCTGCCATGGATATTGAAACAGATTGGGATACATACATAATGCAATTAAGTCTTGATCCTGATCATTATCTGCATCCACGTTGATCAATTTTGATACTCCGTCTAGCGGAATGAAAACTTCTTCTACAAAGTCATTGCTTTTATTTTTGCTATAGATACGAATTCCATGATAGGGCTTAAAAATAGCTGAGGCATCTCCATTATCGCCTGTTGACACAATCAACTCTTCTACATCATCTTGATCAATATCTGTGAATATAAAATCATTCGTACCCCATACAGGAGAATGATTCACAAGGATATGTTCTTTATAATTGAATGCTGTTTTATTTTCAAAATAGATGATGCGTTCATTGCCTTGGGAAAATAAGGAAATGATGTCTTCATCTCCATCATGATCGAAGTCCTTAAAGATTGATTTTGTTGCACCGGGAGAAGGATATGACCACTGCTGTGTGAATGATCCATTTGTATGCTGATACACAAAAAGTCCTCCAGTGTTGATGGTGTCGAGCACAGAACCAAAACTAGAAATAGCTAAGAGTTGATTGCTATGAGCTGCAGAATTAGAAGAGGTTAAATGTACTGGTCGGATAAGATTTGAAATTACTTCTTCTTTTCCATTCGGTTTTAATTGAATCAACGATCCGTTTGGTTCGTTACTCGGATTTAAATTTCCTGCATTGAGTAATAAAAAAGAATCATCCAATTTAGTTATCCCGATAGGAACAATATTGTTGATGGTTTCTTTAATTATTGTGAAGCCTGCTGAATCGATCTGTACCTCACCATTCATATTGCCCATGTATAGGTATTGCTCTTCAGAAGACAATAAGGAGATGTGACCATTGAACGAAGTAAAAACTTCAGCAGCATCAAATTGGGTAGTACGCGCCGGTTTTTCTTTTGTAGAAGAAGATAAAAATATCGGTGATTGATTTCTGTAAAACTGTTGAATAGTCAGCCACTCTTTATAAGGAATTTCAAATCCTGATTGGTTCATTTCGTGCTTCATGCTATTCAGCACAGATACCCAACTCGCTTTATCCAATAACTCCGGCGGCACATACTGATGGCAGCTTGTACAATAAGTCTTTGCTTGTTGTTCTCCTTTTACATAATCTGCTGACCGTTTTGTTACATCAGAAGTACATTGAATGATCAAAAACATGCAGAATACTGCAAACCACAAATTGATGTGTAATCTCAAAAGAATGATTGTTGCTTAAATGTACAATAGTAGACAATTTGATTCTAGAAATATCTTGAATAAAAAATATTGACGAGTTTAATTTGTCAATTGGGTATCTTAACGCTTCAAAATGTAGAACTCATGAAGAAGGTAGCGTTTAAAAATAAGGAAGGTGGACTATTGTCTGCAAGATTGGAATTACCAACAAGTCAGCGGCCAGTTTCTTATGCTGTATTTGCACATTGCTTTACGTGCAACAAAAATTTAGCCGCAATAAGGAATATCTCGAGAGCTCTCATTCAAAAAGGAATTGCGGTATTACGTTTTGACTTTACTGGTCTTGGTGAAAGTGAAGGAGATTTTGCAGATACAAATTTTAGTTCGAATGTAGATGATCTGATTGCTGCTGCAAATTTTCTAGTGGAAGAATATGAAGCACCTGAATTAATCATAGGCCACTCGCTGGGTGGAGCTGCAGTTATTTTTGCTGCAGAACAAATACCTAGTATACAAGCGATAGTTACAGTTGGTGCTCCTGCAGAACCTGAACATGTATCACATTTGTTCGATAGTTCGAGAGAAGAAATTATGGCCAATAATGAAGCAAAGGTTTCTATTGGTGGAAGGCCATTCACCATCAAAAAACAATTCCTGGATGACCTGGAGCGCAAAAATTTACCAGAATTGTTGCAATCAATGCGTAAGCCAATCTTGATTTTACATTCTCCACAAGACACAATAGTTGAAATAGAAAATGCAGCAAAATTATATGCATCAGCGCATCATCCCAAAAGTTTTGTTTCCTTAGATGGGGCAGATCATTTATTGAGCAATAAAAAGGACTCATTATATACAGGTGAAGTTATTGCAAGTTGGGCATCTCGCTATCTGGAATCCAAACCGGAAAAAGAGTTACGCACTAATCAGCAAGTAGCCGTTCATCTTGGCGAACAAGGCTTTACCACTGATGTATTAGCAGGCAAACATCGTCTATTGGCAGATGAACCTTCAAGTGTTGGCGGACAGGATTTAGGTCCTTCACCATATGGTTATCTGCTTGCGGCGGTAGGAACGTGCACAGCTATGACCTTGCGCATGTATGCCAATCGTAAAAAGTGGGATTTGAAGGAAGTCGAAGTTCATCTTGACCATAGCAAGGAGTACAATAAAGATTGTGAAGATTGCGAATCTAAAGATGCCAAAATTGATGTCATCCGAAAAAACATCAAAGTCAAGGGTGAACTTGATGAGACACAGGTCAATCGGCTGCTAGAAATTGCTGCTCGCTGCCCTGTACATCGGACAATGAGTAGTGAGGTTCATTTTACAAGTGTTATTCAAATGGCCACTGAATAAGTGGCAAGATTTCATCAACAACATTGAAGGTTGGTTTGTACTAAACGTTAAAAAAAGTATCTTGAAAACTTTTCAGGGTTTAATGTCGTTCATTAGATGCTGATCACCTAGAAACAAAAATTAATACAATTATTTCATATTTAAATATAATAACATGTTAGAACAGTTAAAGAGACTTGCTATGCAACAGTTGATGAGCAAGATGGCAGGCAATAGATTAGGAGAAACGGAGACTCAACAAGCTGCAGAGCAGGGCACCAATGGTTTGATGGAAGCAATCACTGGTGCGATAACTGGTGGCGGTGGTGGAGTTGGACAACTAAAAGATCTTTTGAGCAACAATGAGAACGCTTCAGAAGACAATGGTTTGTTTCAAAACATCCAATCAAAAATTCAGGAATCTTTGCAAGCGCAAGGAATGAGTGAGGAAGAAGCTGCGACAGAAGCTGCAAATACCTGTCCTCATGTCATCGATGGCTTGAAAGAGAAATTTGCCTCAGAAGCTGAAGAAGACAAAGGTTTTAATTTGGATTCATTTACTCAATTAGCAGAAGGTGGAATTGGAG
Organism: uncultured Saprospiraceae bacterium; assembly: GCA_964398295.1. GTDB lineage: Bacteria > Bacteroidota > Bacteroidia > Chitinophagales > Saprospiraceae > CALFUK01. Next base: position 6,719 of record CAYNMW010000214.1, read on the forward strand.
ATATGCTCTCAAATCCTGGAGGCTTAATTAATGCCGCAAAAAACTTACTTGGTAAGTAGTCTAACAAAGTGAGATTTATTTAAAGGTCATTTCGAGAGGAATGGCCTTTTTTT
>CAYNMW010000215.1:0-6803 GCA_964398295.1 uncultured Saprospiraceae bacterium
TTGTTTGATTGTTTGATTGTTTGATTGTTTGATTGTTTGATTGTTTGATTGTTTGGTTGTTTGATTGTTTGATTGTTTGATTGTTTGAGTTAGAAACTAAGCTAGCTCAAAACCTATCCTCATCATATCCATATATTTTTGTTCTCTTTCTTTTGCATCAGCGGCTGCACCCGTTTTTATATTATCACTAATGGTCAAAATAGATAGTGCTTTGGCATTTAAGCGTTTAGCTAATGTGAATAACATTTGAGTCTCCATCTCAACTCCAAGTATGCCATGCTCTTCCCATTTGTCCCATCGATTAGGAGATGAATCGTAGAATGTATTCGTAGAAAAAATAGATCCTTTAATGGTATCGATCCCTAATCTTTTTGAAGCTTCATCTGCTTTGACCAATAAATCATAATCGGCAGTTGCCGCATAATGCATGCCATCAAAGTAAAGCATGTTTGCATCAGCATCACCTGAAGCACTCATTGCTAGTACAACCTGACCCACTTCTATATCCTCTTTTATAGCACCACATGTCCCTACTCGAATCAATTGCTTGACACCAAAATCAGTAATGAGTTCATTGACATATATAGCTGCACTTCCCATACCCATACCTGAACCCATAATAGAAACACGCTTCCCATTATACATCCCCGTGTAACCTAACATTCCGCGGACTTCATTAAAGCATACTGCATCTTGCAGTAAATTTTCAGCAACAAATTTTGCTCGCATTGGATCACCAGGTAATAAAATAGTTTCTGCTATATCTCCTTTGTTTGCTCCTATATGAATACTTGCCATTTTGTATTTATTAGAGATGAGTTACGCACCATACGGTACCCAAATATTTTTAATCTGACTTGCTTGGCGCAAAAACTCTGCACCTTGACCATGTCCGGGGTTCATCCAATCTCTATGCTTTCCATGGTTAACCCATGTTCTTTTCATGTTATCTGCAGACATCAATTCAACCTCTTTACTTCCTTTAGCTGAACCGAAATACCAAACACCATCGACATCGTCGTGCTTGACGAGTACATGTATTAAATCTTCCTTGTTGCCAGTGACAATATTGACAGCTCCACCTGGCAAATCAGAGGTATCCAAAATCTGATAGAAATCTGTTGCCGATAATGGTGCCTGTTGTGATGGGATGACCACAACATGATTGCCCATACACAACAATGGGATAATACTAGACACAAATCCCAACAACGGATATTCTTCTGGACAAGCCACTGCCATGACGCCTATTGGTTCTGGCATTGCTAGAGTCACATTCCTTGTGATCGTATGATGGACTCTACCATCGTACTTATCTGCCATTCCAGCATAATAGTAGATTCGCTCAATTGCCTCGTCTACTTCTTTATTTGCGTCAGTTAAAGATGCGTGTGTTTGTTGCATTATCCGATTCGCAAATTCATCTTTCCTGATGAATAAATTTTCTGCGATGTAATAAAGAACCTGTGCCTTTGAGTGACCTGTTCGACCCGCCCAGTTCTTTGTCGCGTGTGCAGCCTCTACTGCATTCCTTATATCCTTTCGATTGCCGTCAGAGACTTCGCCGACTGCCATTCCAGATGGGTCATTGACGACATAACTGTAACCTCCATCCGGTCTCGATTGTTTGCCACCGATATACATTTTAGTTGTTCTGTCTATCCCTTTCGGGGAATGAAGACTATTCGTATTTTTTCTTTTCGCTGCCTTAAAAAATGATTTTGATTTGAATGTGGCATTCACGGAAGCCTTGACATATTCATATAACCCTTCCTTGCCACCTTCTCTTCCAAAACCAGATTCTCTATATCCGCCAAATCCAGACGCAGCATCAAATACATTTGTACAGTTAATCCAAACTGTACCGGCTTTAATCTGCGGTGCAATGTCCAAAGCAAGGTTAATGTTCTCGGTCCAAAGACTTGCTGCCAATCCGTACACAGTATTGTTTGCTAGTTTAACTGCTTCTTTGTGGGAGCGAAATGTCATTGCGACAAGCACAGGTCCAAATATCTCTACCTGTGAAATTGTCGATGAAGGAGAGACATCTGTAAAAAGTGTAGGAGGATAAAAATAGCCGTCAGTCGGGCATGCCCATGACGGTTGCCACATCTGACTGCCTTCTTCTACACCTTTTTTTACAAGCTGGTCAATGGTCTTCAATTGTACTGGCGCTACGATCGCACCTATATCTATGCACTTATCCAAAGAGTTACCAACCCTCAATTTCTCCATACGTGCACGAATTTTTTTGTACAATTTTTCTGCAATACTTTCTTCTACAAGCAGACGCGATCCGGCACAACATACCTGTCCCTGGTTAAACCAAATGGCATTTACCACACCTTCTACAACACTATCCAAGTCTGCATCATCAAAAACGATAAATGGAGATTTCCCTCCAAGTTCAAGTGATATTTTTTTACCAGTACCAGCCGTTGCTCTTCTGATTATTTTACCTACTTCAGTAGAACCAGTAAAGGCAATTTTCTGAATATCTGGGTGATTGACAATAGCTTCTCCTGTTTCGGCTTCACCTGTCACGATATTGACAACACCTTTTGGCAAGCCGACTTGCTTGCATATATCTGCAAACAATAAAGCAGTCAAGGAGGTAAACTCAGCTGGTTTTAATACGAGAGTATTGCCCATTGCTAATGCTGGTGCAATTTTCCAGGACAACATCAATAGTGGAAAATTCCAGGGAATTATTTGTCCGATGACACCAATTGCTTCATACCCAGCCATTTCCTCATCCATCACCTGAGCCCAACCAGCGTGGTGATAAAAATGTCTTGCTACCAGGGGAATATCAATATCTCGAGTTTCTCTTATTGGCTTTCCATTATCCAATGATTCCAATACAGAAAATAACCTGGAGTGTTTTTGAATTTGTCTAGCCAAGGCATATAAATATCTGGCTCGTTGATGACCAGATAAAGACTTCCAAGCTGGAAGGGCTTGCTTTGCTGCTGAAACAGCACGATTGACATCAGCCGTCGTAGCCACAGAGACTTTCGCCAGCTTTTTCTTAGTTGCTGGATTGACGCTGTCCATCATTTTCTTAGAAGATGACTTTTGCCATTCTCCATTGATAAACAACTTAAATTCTTTCTTATGTTCTGCTAAGTAATCTTCTGCAGCTTTCGCACTTTCTGGTGCAGGACCATAAGCCATTGTTTTGAATATATCTTTTACTTTCATGTTAACTCATCGGATGCCTGTAGGAAGCAGAGTACCTTCCGGTTAAATAATGTTCGAGTTGTCTTTCTATATCTCCCAACAAACTACTGGCACCAAATCTGAACAAATCTGGATTCAACCAGTCGTCTCCTAATTCTTCTTTTATTAAAATCAACCAATTCAGCGCTTGCTTTGCTTTCCGGATTCCACCTGCAGGTTTGAAGCCGACTTTGTATCCCGTCATTTCTTCAAACTCACGAATGGTTCTGATCATAACCAACGAGACAGCCATTGTTGCATTTACTGGTTCTTTACCCGTACTGGTCTTGATGAAGTCAGAACCTGCCATCATGCTCACCCAACTGGCTTTGGCTACTTTCGTATACGTAGGGATCTCGCCTGTTGCCAATATGGTTTTCATATGTGCTTCTCCACAAGCTTCTCTACAAGCTTTCACTTCTTTATATAATTCCTTCCACTTAGATTGAAGGACAAGTTCACGACTCACTACGATATCAATTTCTGATGCACCAGCTTTTACAGACAAATCAATTTGCTTTAGTTTTTCTTTTAATGGTATTTGTCCTGCTGGAAAACCTGTAGATACAGCCGCAATAGGGATTGGGTAGTCTGCTATAAAATTAACGGCATCTTTAATTTTATTGTGATAGACACATACTGCACCAACATGAAAGTTAGCAGCATCCATTTCTAAAGCTTGTAACAAATCCTCTCTCACAGGAGAAATCGCTTTGGCGCACAAACGCTGTACATTACTGGTCGTGTCATCACCAGATAAAGTAGTCAAATCGATGCATGAAATAGCTCTCAGCAACCAGGCTGCTTGCCATTGCTTTTTCACAGAACGTCGTTTGCCTATTGTTGCTGCTCTTCTCTCTACAGCACTTCTATTGACTTGAATATCATTAAACACATCTGCATCAAAGGGCATTCCTACGTTCCTTGCATGCAAATGTGTTTTTACTTTTGATTTATGTTTAGCCATACTATTGGTAAATCTCTTTTATGATTAATGGTACAGTTTCACTTGCCTTGGTTTCAAACGCAAAAGCACTTACAACCATATTCATGGCTTCGTCTATTTTAGTAGTATCATTGGTAAACAATTTGGCTAATGGTTCACCTTGTTTGACAAACGAACCATTTTTATGAAACAATTCGATTCCTGCACTATGGTCTATCTTACTCATTTTATGCTGCCTACCTGCACCTAAAACAACTGCCGCTCTTCCGATTAATAGTGCGTCCAATGCGGAAATGTATCCAGATTTTGGACTTACAATTAATTCAGTAGTAGAGGCTTGTTTCATAATTTCATAATTATTGATCACATTACCATTGCCACCTTGTGCGTTGATTAATGCTTCAAAGCTCTTCAATCCAGCTCCATCTAAGAGTAATTGTTTCAATAATCGTGCCCCTTCAGTCTTGCTTTCCACTCGTTTGGCTAGTACCAACATATGACTACCAAGAGTGATAACTAAATCTGTCAGATCTTTAGGGCCGTTGCCTTTTAAGGTATCGATGACTTCTTCGATCTCCAAACTGTTGCCAATTTTATTGCCAAGCGGCTGGTGCATTGCAGAAATGACGATAACCAATTTACGGTTCATACTTGCAGCAATGGAAGTCATTAACTCTGCTAGAGATTCAGCGTCTTCTTTATTCTTCATGAAGGCACCTGATCCAACCTTAATGTCAATCACAATACCATCAGCACCACAAGCAAATTTTTTACTCAGAATACTAGATGCAATGAGTGCATTATTTTTCACTGTAGCCGTTACATCTCTTAAGGCGTAAAGCTTTTTGTCTGCTGGTACTAATGTATTGGTTTGGCCACAAATTGCTAAACCTATATTTTCAACTTGTTGAATAAATTCTTGTTGACTGAGGTCCACAGTCAGCCCAGGTATCGATTCCAATTTATCAAGTGTACCCCCCGTATGTCCAAGACCTCTTCCTGATATTTTAGCAACATTTACTCCTGCAGCAGTTACCAATGGAGCTAGAATAAGTGAAGTCTTATCTCCCACTCCTCCTGTACTGTGTTTGTCAACTTTAATTCCATCAATCTTACTCAAGTCAAGCAAATCGCCTGAGTGCATCATCGCTTCCGTAAACAACGCAGTTTCTTCTACTGTCATGCCTTGAAAATAGACAGCCATCAAAAATGCAGAGATTTGATAATCAGGGATGTCTCCAGTTACCAGGCCTTTGACAAATGTTGTCAATTCTTCTTTTGTCAATGATTCACCATCTCTTTTCTTTTGTAAGATCTCTAGCATGTCAGGATGACTTTACAATTTGGGCTAAGAAACTTTTTCCTTCACAGTCAAAATCCAATTGCAAGGCATCCGCTATAGTCGCAGCTATATCAGCAAAACTTGATCTCCTTCCAATAGTATCTCCAGGTAAGACTTGCGTGCCTACAGCAAGGATTGGCACATATTCTCTTGTATGGTCAGTGCCTTTAAAAGATGGGTCATTCCCATGATCAGCGGTTATGATCATTATATCTGAATCTTTCATCGCTTCCAATATATGAGGTAACTGACTGTCAAACTCCATCAAGCAATTTGCGTAGCCTGGAATGTTTCTTCTATGGCCATATAACATATCAAAATCGACGAGATTGGTGAAAATCAAATCACCTGCAGACTCTTTCATCGCCTTGATTGTTTGTTGAACACCTTCTGTATTTGTTGCCGTTTTAATGTAGTTGCTGATTCCTTTTCCAGCAAAAATGTCCGCTATTTTTCCCACAGCAAAAACTTGTTTATCTGCTGCAATGACTGCATCCAATACCGTATTTGGGGGAAGTAATGAAAAATCTTTCCTATTAGATGTTCTTGTAAAATTCCTATCCTTGCCAATAAAGGGTCTAGCAATTACACGGCCAACAGCAAATTCTCCTTGCAGTAGTTCTCGTGCAGTATTGCATATATCATATTGTTCCTCTACTGGAATAATGTCTTCATGCATCGCAATCTGAAATACACTGTCAGCTGAAGTGTATACAATTGGTTTTCCAGTCTGAAGGTGTTGATCGCCTAATTCATTGATGATAACAGTGCCCGATGCGACGGTATTTCCTATTGTTTCTCTTCCTATGGCTTGCTCAAATGTTTTCAGAAAAGATTGTGGGAATCCATTTGGGAAAACAGGAAAAGGCTTGTCTACTATAACTCCAGCAATTTCCCAATGTCCAGTTGTTGTATCCTTACCCGCTGACAATTCTGCGGCTGAACCATACGCGGCTTTAGGAGTATTTGTTTTGGAAAGAAGGTTGTTTGGGTCAATGTTACCAAGCCCAAGAGATGTTAGATTTGGCAATGAAAGTGGAGGAAAATGTTTAGCAATGTTACCAAGTGTATTCGAACCTTCATCTCCATATAATGCAGCATCGGGCAATGCACCGATACCAACACTATCTAATACGATTAATATAACTCGAGATATCATTTTACAAGTAATGTTTTTTACTGCAAAAACGACTCCAAGAGTAGAATCATTATAGTAATGAATTGCAATAGAACAGTTTATTCTGTCAGGGTTTTAAATTTTAATCAAGCATTTCCTTAGAATTCTTTCAGGTT
>CAYNMW010000216.1:0-6763 GCA_964398295.1 uncultured Saprospiraceae bacterium
GTATTTGAGTCTTATCAGATTTTATGCATAAAAAAACTAAAATGAAAAAGGTCGAGAATTACTAAAAGAATTTTATACCGATTAGTTGACAAGGAATTTAAATCTTTCACTTGATCTTACTTGTCATTACTCTAATTTTAAAGAGCATTTGCGCTTTTGGGGGCTCAGTATTACACGGAGCAAAAGCTTGAAGCGAGACGTCGCAAACAACAAATGGAGCGGGTAAGGAAATAATACTAATATCAACACATAATAAAATGCCCTCGATTATTCGTTACTAGCTCGCACACTCCGAAGTTCTTTTATTGACCGTTAATGTGAACACTCCTTTCATAATTTTACGGATATACTGCATATGTCAAAAACACATATTATTCATGCTGTTTTTTCTCTGGGAATTTTCTTGATGTTCTTAGGCGAAGCAACACAAAAGCAAGACATGAATGTACTCCTTGAAAAACAAAACAAGGAACTTGATAAACATCAAGAGATAATGGTTAAAACAAGTTTGGGCGATTTTAAGAATAAAAATGAATTACTAGCAAGGCAGAATAAATCTTTTCCTCATTTATTGGAGCTTATTATTGAATTGCGCGATAGCTACACATTGTCTAAAAATTTAAAACAAAAAATCGCTTTCACTTTGGACAAAAAAAGCTATCTCGATAAACCCACTTTAAAGAAAAGACAAAAACAAATAGACGATTTTGTAAATGGCGAAATGCTATTGGTTGAAGAATTAGTATTTATTTCATCTGAATTAGCATTCGCGATTTATGAAAATACAGGATGCTATGGCCCTCCCTCCCCTAGCGTGATGTCTTACCCAAATTCACTCAATTTAATAGAAGATACTTTATATGAATTTCCCATCTTGGTGCATTCTGGTAGAGGATATATATATCACCCTGTCATATATAATTCTCTTCAAGGAGATCATCCAGATTATGTTCAATTTAAAACCCCAAAAGCTGATGGTGAAATACATACCCTTTATTATGACTGTATCATCTTTAATGAATTTATTGATACAGTTCAAAAATTTGAAAATAGGGCCATCAAATTTAAGGTATTTCCTAAAAGCGAAACAGATGACAGTATTGAATCCTTGCCTTAAAGTTTAAACTTCATTTGTTAGATTTTTTTCGATTCGAAATTTTAAAACACTCATATTTAAATAGGTACAAAAAAAAACAGCCTTGGTTCTCACCAAGGCTGTCATCCTCTAAAAATAGTCGTTTGACTAGATTTTAGTTATTTACTATCAGCATTTTCTTTGCTGCAATAAAGTCTCCTGCTTCAAGTTCGTAGTAAACCATTTCCGTTGCATGGATGTCTTTTCTTAACACTACAATTTCGTTGTAGCCTTTAGAGAAGTCTTTCTCATACACTTGAACAAGCTTACCATTCACATCGAATATTCTTAAGCTTACGCTCTCATCCTTCGGCAAGTCAAATCCAATCTTCGTTTGATCGATGACTGGGTTAGGTGTATTTTGGTACAATGCGTACGCTAATACTTCCTCTGTCTTGTTTGTCTGGATGAAACCTAATGTAACATCTTGATTCGCTCCACTCTCATTGTAAGCTTCAGCTGAGGTTAATCCTGAGTGAATTTCTAAGGCATCACTCAATGTAACATCTGCTTTTGCTCTAACGATTATAGAGAATAACTGCGCATCTTTATCAGCGGTTCTCGCTAGATCTTTATTCCAACTCACTGTGACAAATCCTTTAGGATTGTGGATAAGACCCATATTGGATTTACCCATAGCTAAAGCACCTGATTTCACATCGACAATTTCTAAGTTTCTGGTATCCATTGTAAACTGGAATCCAGTAATGCTATTGAAATTATCTGACTGGAAGAATACCTCTGTTGTACTTCCTTGCTCAAGGTTTTGATCTTCAACTTTGAATTCCAATGTACCTTCTGAACTCCTATCAATCAATTGATCGAAATTAGCTACAACTGATCCATTCACATCTCCTACTTTCACCCCAACAAAATCAGTTTGCAACATCATTTGTGTAATCGGATCGTAAGTGATTTCCTCAACGAATGGCCATGGTGAACTTGGGTTGATGAAGTTAAAGTCTTCGTCTACAAATCTCCATGAACTATTGTTAGGCAACTCAGTGTATATACCTAAGATCAGTTTTCTCAATTCTATGATATCAATCGCTGAAATAGATTCAGAGTTATTCGCATCCGCTGCGATCATCTTGTAAGGACTGTTAAGGGACTCGATACCTAATAAGTGTTTCTGTATTTTGACAAGGTCAAGTGTACTTACACCATTTAAGTAATCATCGTTTCTCTCTGGTCTTACTGTATACTCTGCGTCCATACTCAAATCATCAAATACGTAGCTTCCTGTTTCGTCAGTCGTAAACTGATCAGCCACGTTGCTGTTATTCGTTAATTCAAGTTCAACCAATTCTACCATTTCTGATTGTTCTGTAACTACCTCACCTGCGATTAATGCAAGACTGATTCCATTACATACATCTTCATTATCCGTTAGGATCACAAAGGTTGTACAGTAATCTTGATTACCATTAGCATCTGTCACCCAAAGTTGGATTTCTACAGAACCAATGTCATCACAGTCTAGATCAATATTCGTATCTGTAACATCTGAAGAGAATGAGTAAATCAAATCTTCTTGAGCTGTACAGTTATCAAATGAACTTGCATTAAAGTCGCTAGCCCAAAGTGTAACCGAACCTGTCGATGGCATCACTACAGTCGACAATCCATTGATACATACTGGAGTCGGTTGTTTAAGATCCGCAACCGTAACATCATAAGTACAAGTCTCTCTATTTCCACACTGATCTTCTGCAGTGTATCTAACATTGTGTACACCTATTGGTAACTCAATGCTTAAGCTTGATCCCGTTCCTGATAGATCATATGATCCATCTGAATCAGTATCGATAGCCCACATGTATGACACCTGGTCTCCACAATCATCTTCTGCATTTACACTCAATTCAACTGTTGCTACACAAGCATCTAATGTACTTACCGTCACATCTTCGCAACCAACAGTGAAGCTTGGCGCTACATCATTAGCAACTTTGATTACTTGCGTATAAGTCCATTGACCTCCTGCAGCTGGATTATTCTGATCAAACTGACACCAGTCAATGATGATCCATTCTCTAAGAATCTTAGCGCATACTCCATCTACATATTGGAATAATTGATCATCAAATGTTACTGCTAGCAATCCACATTCAGCAGCATCGAAATTAGGCGTTCCTGTCTGTTCAGGTGCCGTGCTATCCATGCATCCTACATCTGCATCTGCTGGCCAGTTGATATCATTTCCATCAAATGGATCTGGATCAATCACATATATCAATTGTGTACAAGTATTCGATCCGTTGTTGTCACTCGCGATAAACGTACGCTTGTAAGCATATGCATAACCGTTTGGACTGTTAGGATCAATCTTACTCTTACCACATTCTGTATTATCTTCAACACTCACTGTCACTTCATACGTACAATTATCTTGTACAAATGGTGCGCCTAGTACTGTTGAATTTACATTCTCTAATTCAGCTGATAAATCCGTACCACAATCGAATGTCAAATCTTGAGGACATACAACTAGTGGTGCAATCTTATCTTGAACTTCTACTTCAACCATGCAATCATTATAGTGTCCGAATAGATCTCCTCCTTGCTCCATTCTCGCTGGGTCAACAGGACCATCTCCTGGATCTACATCAAATACTCTAAAGATCATCATCACAGTTTCATCACTGCAACAGAAGAATGCCCACTCATCAAACCATTCTTGGTATCCGCTATTTGCAGAATCATCTCCATTCGCTCCGTCGCATTCACCTTCAGTCATTCTTCTTACTTTGAAGTATACATCTCCACAGTTGTCATAAGAACCATCATCAAATGTGCTAGCAAATACTTTTGCTGTTCCTATTGATTGTGATGGATCAGAATTGTCAACTGTTAATGATACTACAGTAAACTGATCGCAGATTGCAGTTGGTGGTACAAGATCTTCAACATTGACGATCAGTACATCTTCTGCAAGATTTCCGCAACCATCGTCAGCGATGATTGTCAATTCGTGCGTTCCTTCCGTTAAGCCTGTCACGATATAGTTTCCACCATTATCAATTACTTCACCCATTGGGCTCACAACTGTATAAGAGCTTGAACTATTATCACTACAACTAACTGAGATCACTGGTGTAGGAATTGATACACTTGCTGTGCAAGCCCATACATCGGTGCTTACATATAAGTCATCTCCTGCCTCAACTGTAGGACTGTCTCCAGCTACTTTAATCAATTGACTGTGTGTGATAATTTCACTTGTACACCAGTCAATGATGGTCCAGGTTCTTACAACTTTATAACTAGATCCACAGATCGGAATAACGATATCTTCATAAGTGAAGACAATGTTTGCACAAAGGGCTCCGCCTGGTTCACCTGTCTCTTCAACGTCTGGATAATTATTACCATTTGCATCCCAGATATCACCCGCTAATGTGGTTCCATCACAGTTAAGCATTGGCTCATCATTACCATCAAAGTTTGAAGGCAGATTCACATCTGCTACAGTAGCTCTCGTTACGAAAATCTGCTGTGTACATGTACCTGTGTTACCGTAGTTGTCTGTCGCACTCCACACTCTAGAAATGATTTGACTGTAGTCACCATCACATCCAAAGTCCTGAACTGTGTCTTCATAGCTTACTGCTACATCATCACAATCCAATCCTGTTGCAAATAAATTACCATCTGCATCAGTGTAGATTTCAACGTCTCCGTATGTTGCTACATTACCTGTAAAGGAAACTCCTAATTCAGGGTATGTTGCATCATCAGAACAACTGATCGTTACATCATTACAAGTAAAGCTCGGTGCAATCTTGTCTTCAACAAGTAACCATCCCCAACAGCTATTACCAGAACAAGGATTCACTACTGACACCATTATCTGCTGTCCTATGTGCTCTGTTCCTAAGACATTACCTGGAATATGATTTCCATCTGCGTCCATTAGAACAATATCGAATCCGTCTGCTCCTGTTACTGATCCTTCAAGAATCATATCAGGTGTAACTACAATCTCACAAGCATGTCCCATGGACACATTCACTTGATTATTACAAGCCATTGATTCAGTACCTGGAAGCGTCACTTCGTATACAATCTCTGTAGTACATCCTGTTGGGAATGTTATTTCAACTGTAATCTCATATGAGCTACCTGGTGCATCAGGGAAGTCAACAGTGACATCCGTACCATTATCAACTGTGATACTCGCGCCATCTGATGAAGACCATGTATAAGTGTAAGTTGCGTCTGTCGCATCCAACCCAAAGTCAGCAGTTCCTCCAGCACAAGCGGCTGACAACTGAACGATAGATGGAGCTGGGAAGTCGCATCCTTCAACTTCGATATCTGAATCGTCATTATTATTCGTAAGATCTGGATCAGTTGGTGGATCATTATTAGGATCTTGATCATCATCAAAGTTGCTAATCTCTGCATTGTTTGTAATCGTACCACCGGCAAAATCACTGTCAATTACAAATCTAATTAATTTGAGTCTGGTCTGTCCAGGTAGAATATCACCACCTATTCCAGTTGTTGCTGTACCGTCAGGATTTAATGTCCAACTTGGATCGATTAAAGTTAATCCGTCAGGAATATTATCTGTAACCTCCACATCATAAGCTGTTGAGTTACCATTGTTAGTTACTAAGATTTCAAAGTAAATGGTATCTCCTGGGTAATAAGGCCCTGGCCCATTAAGGTGTGAGAATTTCTTCTCTAAGGATAAATCTATTTCTGCAATGAATGAATCATCTTCGATAATGATTGTTTCAAGATCTGAATCATCTTCATCTCCGTTCGTTCCGTCTATATCATTATCCGTCTCTGGTCCATCATTGGTATTGTCAGCATCTGGTGTACTGTCTTCATCGACAGGTGGATCATTATTTGGATCCTGATCATCATCTGCTGCGCTAATCTCTGCTTCGTTAGTAATACTACTACCTCCAAAACTCGGTGCCACGACAAAGTTAATTGCTACGCTTGTTGAATTTCCTGCTGACAATGGTCCGCTAATTACATAACTCGCTGTTCCATCATTATTATTCGTCCAGTTAGGATCGTTTAAAATCAAACCATCAGGAATAAAGTCAGTTAATTCAATATTATACGCATCAACATCTCCTTGGTTGAACACGGTAAGGACAAAGGTCACATCATCTCCTGGATTGATTGGGAAATCTTGCGTATCAGAGATGGTCTTCGTTAAGGCCAAATCAAATACATCGTCATTCACATCTTGTCCGATTGGAATGGTTTCAGGATCAGAATCATCTTCATCTCCGTTTGTGCCATTTACATCATTATCCGTTTCAGGACCGTCGTTGGTATTATCGTCATCCGGTGTACTATCCTCATCAACAGGAGGATCGTTATTTGGATCTTGATCATCATCTGCTGCACTAATCTCTGCCTCATTGGTAAGACTTGTACCTGCGAAACTTGGATCAACTACAAAGTTGATAGATACGGTCGTTGAACTTCCTGCTGCCAATGGACCTGCTATAACATAGCTCGCTGTTCCATCATTATTATTCGTCCAGTTTCCATCATTTAAGATTAATCCTGTAGGAATAAAGTCAGTCAATTCAATGCTATATGCATCCACATCACCTTGGTTGTATACTGTAAGCACGAAACTCACATCATCAC
>CAYNMW010000217.1:0-3974 GCA_964398295.1 uncultured Saprospiraceae bacterium
GGCATTGTTTTTGGATATATCATACTTACTATAATCAATTTTAATTTATAACTATGAAATTTTCAAACACATTTATACCAGGTTTATTGGTTGCATGTTTTCTAATGACAGTCAACGTATCCTGGACCCAAGCAGACGGTAAGTCGAAAGAAGTACTCGCTAATATGATTAGTGTAGTAGGAAATTACGACAAACTAAAGTCCAAGAAGGACGTCCAATTCCATTATACTTACGACAACTTTGATGCTGGGCAAGATATCTCAGTAGAGAGACTGATTTTTGATGGCGAACATTCATGGGCGACTTACGGCCGTCATGATAGAAATGTGTTGCCTGGTAAAGAAGGTGTTGCACAACAATCATTAATTAATGGTGTACCTCAATTGACACTCAATGGCAAATTTATAACAGACAAAGAAGCATTGGGAGGAACAGTTTTTATCAGAGAGGTTAATCCATTTTGGTTTTCTATGATTTACAAATTAGAAGACCACGGCACTAACTTTGCTTATATGGGTACGGAAACAGTTGACGGAGTCAACTACGATAAACTCTCCTTGACCTATAACAATGCTGTAACTGGAAAGCCAGCTGACGATGAGTACATTTTGTATTTTAACACAAACACGCACATGTTGGATCTTTTCTATTTTTCTCTTCCAGCATTTGGTGTTAATGACCCCATTCTCAAAATGACGATGCATTATGACAAGATTGATGGCATATACGTTCCAACAGTAAGAAAATCTTATGCTCCAAATCCACAAACTGGTGAATACCAATTAAATGGAGAGTATACATTTAGAGATGTAAAATTTAAAAACGGATTCAAGCCTGAAGATTTTAAATTGGTCGGCAGGTAAACATAAAAGTCAAATTTAATGAGAGCCCTCTCTAGCAGCAATGTTAGGAGGGTTTTTTTATTCTACAGATCAGATCGAATCTAGGATTTTGCATAACACATCCAATTCTTCCGTTGTGTTAAAGTAATGTGGAGAAATTCGAATTACCCAATCTACTCCCTTTTCGGCAAAATCAATTAAGCCCCATTCTGTAGTACTCACACTATAAAAGACTGAAGCATCAGATAACACCTTTTCCATTTCAGCAAGAGACTTATCTTTTTTTCTTATTGTTATGATGTTTGACAAATGAGAACCACGATCATACATTTCTATTGCTGAAACCGATTGTAATCGATTTCTTAAGTCTTGCACCAATTCAATATTATATTGTTGTATAGATGCTATGCCTAAATTGTTTGCATATTGGAATGCTGCCATCAATCCCATTTTACCCGCGTAGGAGGCTTCCCATGTTTCGAAGCGTCTTGCAGTTGGAGAAAGATCATAATCGTTTACTGCATTCCAAATTGCACTTCTTCCATCTACAAACAATGGACTCATCTCTGTTTGTAAGACACGATTTGCCACATATAAAAAACCAGTTCCGCGAGGACCGCGTAAAAATTTCCTTCCAGTGCCAGATAAAAAATCACAGTTCAATTCATTAACATCCACATCTATCATTCCAACTGATTGGCAGGCGTCAATTAAATAATGGACATCTTCATATTGAGCACAAATTTTTCCAATCGCTGCTACATCCTGAATGGTGCCAGTATTGGTAGGAATATGTGTAACGGCAACAAGCCGAGGTCGATGTTGCTTAATTAATTCTTCTGCCTCTGTAATATTAAGGTTTCCCTGCATAGTCAATCCAATCCGATGGATGTGTATACCGAATCGTTTTTGTAAGGACAGATACTGAATTTGATTTGAGGTATAATCCAATGAAGAAGTAACAATACAATCTCCTTGTTGAAATGGTATTGAAGACAATGCTCGACTAAAGGATTCTGTAGCATCATGTGTATAGGCAATTTCCGCAGGTGAACAATGAAGTAATTTGGCAGCTTCAGCGTAAAAACCCTTGAGAACATCTTCATGAGAGTCTGACACATAATAGCCACCGAGTGCTTCTTCTTTATGTAAATATTCATGCACGATTTGAGACACAGGAGTTGGCATCAAGGAAGAGCCCGCACTATTGAAAAACAACTTGTCATTGCAAGCAGGTGTTTCGGATCGGATTTGATTGATGTCTAATGTTGTCATATACTTTTGGTTCTAAAGACTACTAAAATGCCTCTATCCAGGCTGGATAGATGGATGAATTTATCAGTTCTAATTTGCTAGGTGATTTGTCACTATTTTTGATTCAAAAATACCGCCAAATCAACAATCTGTTAACCGTTAACCCCGTATTTCATACTGGGCTAGTAATATTTGACTCCTCTGGAGTCATTAACTTGCTACAACTATTTGACTCTACCCTCTAGGGAGACAGCCTACTCGACTAAGCTGCTTTGTCAAATATTCTTATCCAAATTCTCATAAATGAATACCTTAAAGTCAGCATGCAATCTTTGTCCAGTCAAATCTTGACAGCACATACCAACAAAAGCTCCAGTAAATGCTGGTCTATATCGATTGCTATCATCACGAACATAATCATCAGACAAGATACTTCCGTCCAAAGGATCTCCAATAGGTATCCACTCCTTCGATCCATCCTGAAAGTAACATTGAATGGAATCCGTATGCCAATCAGCCCGTAGAACAATGTCATTGCTTTTAGATAATTGTATAGGGCTGTCAAGTGACTCTACAGTATTATACTTGTCACAGGTGGTGATTTGTAAAACCCGATTGCCATCACCACCTACAGTGACATGCATATAGTGCCAATGGTAGGTATTGTAATACATAACAAGACCTGCCATTTGCTGATAATGCTTAGGCTGATAATCAAGGATGGTAATCGCTCTGCAATTGTGCTCTGTCACACGTCTAGCTACCAATGACTGTCTGTGAAAACTGCTTAACGATTCACGGCCATATAAGCGTAAGTAGGCCTTTCGATCAGTAAGACTGCACCAATCGCTTGTCATTGGCACACGAAGTGATTGAAAATCCAGAGAGAGTTTTTCTGTATTGAAATTGTAAATTGACGTTTGACCTTGATACTCCAATTCGACATTATCGAACCAGACGCGTTTTCTTGGTAATTTGTTTTCAGTTTCTAAATAGGGCCATCCGTCTTGCCAAATCATTTTCTCCAAAGCAGTTTCTCTACCTGTTGTGCATCGTCCTCTTTCTGTCAATGGTCTGCCTGTCAAAAAGACCACATACCATTCACCATTTGGCCCTTCTACGATATCAGCATGCCCGCATTTTTGTAATGGATGAGTAGGCTCGTGACTAGCTGTAATCCATGGATTGTTCGGGTGTTCGTCATAAGGACCAGTCAAGGTTTTACTGCGCAGCATAGTGACAGCATGACCATATTCTGTTCCGCCCTCGGCAAGAATTAAATAATAATAGTCATCTTTTTCATAAATGTGAGGTGCTTCAGAATTACCTAAGGCAGTACCGTCCGCAATATGTATTTGTTCACCTATAAGCCTTTGTTCTTTGCCACTATATTCTTGCAAAATGATTCCTCCAAAAAAGCTGTCTTTGCGATGATCCACAATCATGGACGTAAACCATTTCTTACCAGTGGATTCATGAAATAGAGAACCATCGAATCCGGAAGAACCCAGGAAAACAGGATCTGACCAATCTCCAAAAATATCCTTTGTAGTAACTAAATAGTTGGGGGTATCCTTCCACTTACCGTCAAAGGTTTTGACATTAGAATAGACCAAATAAAATGTTCCACTATCATAACTCAAACATGGAGCCCAAACACCACAAGAGTCTGGCACACCGATCATATCTAGCTGAGTCGTTCGATTCAAAGGCCTGGCAACTAAGTTCCAGTTGGCGAGATCTCTGGAGTGGTAAATGAGTACTCCCGGAAACCATTCAAATGTAGATACAGCAATGTAGTAGTCTTCTCCTACACGTATAATAGATGGATCTGGATTGAAGCCGCGAAGAATTGGGTTTTCAATATATCCCATAGCT
>CAYNMW010000217.1:4074-6749 GCA_964398295.1 uncultured Saprospiraceae bacterium
CTGAAGTCTATGTTTTAACTAAAATCTCCTCTAATTCTTCTAGAGATTTTCCTTTGGTCTCTGGTACTATTCTGAGAATAAATAACAAACCAATAACTGCGAAAACACCATACAATGCAAATGTCAAAGCGGTGCCAAGGTTTGCCAACTCCCAAGGGAATATAAATTGGACCAACCAACTGACTGCAGAATTGACAAAACCAACAACAGAAATGGCAACACCTCTAATCCAATTTGGAAATATTTCAGAGAACAACACCCACATAACTGGTCCAAGCGATATAGCAAAGGAAGCAACAAAACCCAAGATGCCTAAAAGAATTAAATACGGATTCATTGTAACTGAACCTTTGAGCAAATCAGCTTCATATTTGGATGCATTTTCAGGTCCCATCTGAGCAATAACAGCTCGTTTAAAATCCACATCATTATCGAATGTTTGACCAACCAGGGAACGAAGACTTTCTTTATCTGATCCGATTTCTAATCCGGCTATCGTGTCGTTTGTAATCGAATAGGTTGCCTGACTGAATCCATAGGCCGCAATAAACATACTGATTGCAATACCAGTTGTCCCAATTACCAATAATGGCTTTCTCCCTAGCTTATCAATTAATGCCATTGCAATCAAGGTAAAAATGACATTGATGATACCAACCCAAATTGCCTGAGTGAATGAAGCATCGCTCCCAATACCTGATTGTTCGAAAATAGTATTGGCATAGAAAAAGGCAATATTAATACCTGTTATTTGCTGTAGGATACCGACGACCAGTCCAATAATTAAAACAAGCCTTAGAGCAGGTTTAAACAATTCTGGTAATCTCGCTCCTGTATTTTTAGCAGCCTCTGCTATGTTTGTTCGGATGACTTCAATTTCATCTGAGATATTAACTGATCCTCGTATTCTTTGAATTACAGAAGTTGCTTCATCAATCCGATTTTTGGTCATTAACCAACGTGGGCTTTCTGGAATAAAGAACAATAAAATAAAGTACAGAATTGCAGGTATAAATTCAAGACCTAACATATATCGCCACATATCAGGATTTTCACTGAGCGCTCCATTAATGAAATAATTAGCAAAATATGATGCAGAGAAACCCAGCACGATATTCAACTGATTGAAAGAAACAAGACGTCCTCTTTTGGCAGCTGGCGCAATTTCTGCAATATACATTGGTGCGATAATCAGTGCAGCTCCAAAGGCAAGACCTCCAAGCATTCTTGCAAAAATCAGGATACCAACACTCGGTGCTAAAGCAGATAATATTGCAGACAAGGCATATCCGAAAGCGATAAAAATAAGCACCCTCTTTCTGCCAAATGCATCACTGATAGGTCCAATAAACAACATAGCGATTGTAGCAGCAAGCGTCGGGGAAGATACAACCCAGCCTTCTTGGAAGCTGGTCATCGGAAACATTGTTTTTATAGATCCCATGGCTCCGGAAATAACAGAGGCATCAAAACCAAATAAAAATCCACCTAAGGAAACAATGAGAGCGATAAGCACTATGTTTCCGCCTTTGGAATCATTCATATGTGACATTTATAATTAACGAACAGCATTTGGTTGGGTAACCTCTCCAAATGTAACGGTTGGAGGTGGAGTAGCCAAATGATGGTGATATTGATTAATCTACCTTAGGAGAAGAACAAAAGGCAAAAAGGCAAAGGTAGGAACCACAAAAGAAACAAAAGGAAAAGAGCAAAAGGAACAAAAGTGCAGATACAAAAGTCATGACGTTGGATCATTCCCTAGGGAAACTCTTTTATGACTTTATTTTTCAGTATGACATATTTGAAACAAAATTATCAGCAACTGAGAATTAAATAAAGGAATAGACGTAAGACTTTATTCCTTTTATGGTTGAAAAGAAAAGAGGGATATAACAGTTAAGATCTTGAATAATTATGTGAAACATGTTATAATAGCCCTTATAACACATCGTAAAACCAAGTTCGTGAATCAATCAGTACAAATCAGAAATTTAATCATCACAGATGTCAAGCGCCGATTGTTTGATGAAGGCATTGACAGAATAAAAAAATGTTTGTCCCATTTGTCTGAAGAACAAGTCTGGTACAAACACAATGCAAATGTCAACAGTGTGGGTAATTTGGTTTTGCACTTATGTGGCAATGTCACTCAATATATATTGCATGGGATAGATGGACAAGCTGACATTAGACAACGATCAAAAGAATTTTCAGAAAAAGGACCAATCGCGTCCAGTATACTAGAAGAGCAGCTTGACGAATTGCAAGTCAAAGTGACCGCTGCCTTGGATCGAATATCAGCTGAACATCTGGTTGAAGATCGACTTGTCCAGGGCTTTGATGAAAATGTGACAAGTATCTTAATTCATGTTACGGAGCACTTCTCTTATCACGTAGGTCAAATTACGTATTATACAAAGTATGCGTGTGACGTGGATACTGGGTATTATGGGGGAATGGATTTGGATGTGACTGGGTAGAATTGCCATAATCTAATGAATAAGCTAATGGCCGGGATGAGTACATCTAGCTGTCCGCATAACAATCATACTTTCATCGGAAGGTTCACACTAGTTTTGTAGCCTTCGTCATAATAAAACCTATAATCACCACCCAAAGTCTCTGCCCGGTTTTTCATACTTGGCAAACCCTGGCCAGAAGTTTTAATCTTA
>CAYNMW010000218.1:0-6720 GCA_964398295.1 uncultured Saprospiraceae bacterium
GCCTAAAACTCCAACTTAAATCGGAGATTGACTCGCCGTGATGTCAAGTTGTTTGGAATGGCGAATTGTTGTTGGAAGACAGTCCTGATCCATGTATTGGAAGCCACATTATCAATGCCAAGTAGATTGAATACTTCGAGGCTTATCCATGCGCCATTTGACCAAGAAAACAAGTTAGCTCTGTCCTTATTGGAATCACGGTTAAACAATGCAAGACTAAACCCAATGTCAACTCTTTGATAAGGTCTGTACCGAAAATTGTTTCTGAAAATTTGATTGTCGCCTTCTACTCCAAATGGTAATCCTGACCCATAAATCAAATTGAGATGCATTTTGAAATTCTCATTGCTAGGTAAATAATCCTGAAAGAAAAGAGACAAATAGAACAACTGATCTGTAGGACGTGGAACAAAACCAACTTCGGTCGCTGTGGTATCACTTGGGTTAAAACGCAAATGTTGTATGTCGTCAATTGTCTCTCTGGCATTCAATAGAGATACATTTAACCAGGAGTCAACCCCTGGAACCAGTTCTCCGTTAATTCGAAAATCTAGACCAGCAACATAACCATTCCCATCATTTTCTCCGCTATACCTGATTCGTATGTTGTCAATTTCGTAGCTAATTAAATTATCTAATTTTTTATAAAATACTTCGGTTATGAATCTGTATTTCTTACGTCTATTTTTCAATTCATCTCCAAAGTCATACGTAAATCCTGCAACAGCATGTATTGATCGTTGTGATCTCAAATCTAAATTCAAAGTGCCATCTGGTCTTCTTAATTCTCTATAAAATGGTGACTGTCGATACACACCTCCAGCTAATTTGAAGGAAATATCTGAGTCCCATGATAGTGGCTTAAACAATAATTGTACTCTAGGAGAAACCAAAAATTCATCATTCAACGTCCAATAAGCCAAACGTGTGCCTACTGTCGCTTTTAATTCAAATGTATTTGGATTGAGTATGGTAAAGCTGTTTTGAAAAAATCCTGTGAATCTGGTTGATGTTATATCATTTGTAGATTTAACTACTTCGAATACATTCACCACTTCAGGATCAAAAGGCAATGAAAAACCAGCAGAATCAAGTCGCTCCCATTCATTCAATTCATCATCAAATGATTCGCGCTGTGCTTGCAATCCCCATTGTAAAAAGTGTGTTTTTTCAGATCCACCTTTGTTATCTAATTGTATTTCCAGACCACCTCGGTGTTGTATGTTAATGACAGAACTTTCCAAATTGTTTCTAGCGAATTCGTGTTGAGTACCTGTTCCGATAACTGCTACATCATCACCAGAATCTTCTCCCAAGCCAGTTTCTACCTGGGCAAGGTTATAAAAACTCTGTATGTCAAAGGTTTCTGTTTCGTCACTTCGATAGGCAGAAGCCAAGAGTTTTAAGAATAGTGGATTTTTATCTTTTTCTGGAATGTATGTCAATGAAGTACCAATCATTCCATTGGCATAATCATCTCGTTCTTGACCTTGAAACACAGATGAAAGTCTCAGTGTCTGGAAAAAAGATCCAAATGCAGTATTTCGTTCTCTTGGTATAAAGTCGAATTGGCTTCGGTTATAATTACCGATAACTCCCAATTGCAAATCACGACTGATGTCATAGGTAAGGTAGGTCTGAATGTCTGTAAAATTAGGCGTGTACTGCCCTTGTGTATCGAGTGATCCGAGTAGGTATCTATTGGTTTTATATCGTGCACCAACTAAGTATCTCAATTTCTTAAAACTATCCTTGCCTAATTGTTTGCTGCCTTCCAAATGTGCAGAGGCGCCTAATAAACTAAACCCTATCGAACCTTTGAATTCATCTGGTCTCTTGTATTGAATATCTAGGACGGAAGACAACTTATCTCCAAATCGAGATTGGAACCCACCAGAAGAAAATGAAATATTACTGATCAAATCGGGGTTTGGAAATGTTAATCCCTCTTGCTGACTACTTCTAATCAACTGAGGCCTGAATATTTCGAAGTCATTCACATAAACCAAATTCTCATCATAATTACCACCACGCACATTGTATTGTGAACTCAATTCCCCTCCTGTTCCACCAGAAGTTCCCAAGGCAATACTCGGCAGGATACTTTCCAAATTACCCGTTGTCGACGGAATCAATTTGAATTCTTCAAGTGTTTCCCTTACCATTTCTGTTTGTTCCAGCTTACTTTCTTCCACAACAACCTCCAGATCTGACTCTGCAATTTGCATCTCCATGGAAATGGTTTTGCGTTGACCATTCTTTAATGGTTCGACTTCGACGCTTTGTTTCGCATATCCAATTCTTGATATAACTAATGTGAGGCTTTTATTTGCTGGCACTTCTAGTCGATACCTACCATTTGCATTAGTTTCTGTTGCATTACTAGTCCCGTCGATGTAAACGGTGACAAATTCAACAGGTTGTCCATTGTCCGCATTTGTAATTTGCCCTTGAATGATGCTTTGCGAAAATGCAGCAGATGCAACTCCAACAAAAAGAAGAATAAAAATAATAAGACGGTTCATGACCATTTGCAAACGTCAATAATTATATAAAAGTGTTTAATTCAAGGCTTTTCAATTGCTTGATTGTTTGTTTTGGGTCGTCAGATCTAAATACACTGCTTCCAGCTACTAAAATGTCCGCACCCGCACTTAAAATTGACTCAGCATTTTGCAGTCCGACACCTCCGTCTATTTCAATAAGCACATTCAGATTACGCGTTACAATCCGATCCTTTAAGGCTTTAATTTTACTAAGTGTTTGATAGATGAATTTTTGGCCTCCAAAGCCTGGATTGACTGACATGATGATGACCTGATCTAGTTCTTCCAAGACATCCTCCAAAGCATGTACAGATGTATGTGGATTGATAGCGACACCTGCTTTCATTCCCAGTGTTCTAATCTGCTGCAATGTTCGATGAAGATGATCGCATGCCTCATAGTGCACACTTAAAATATCAGAACCACAATCCTTAAACGATTCGAGATACTTATCAGGATTGTCAATCATCAAATGTACATCCAGAGGCTTTTGGGCGATGGTCTTTACTTGTTTTACAATAGACTGGCCAAAGGAAATATTGGGGACAAATGAACCATCCATGACATCTACATGTATATAGTCCGCTTCACTTTCATTGATCAATTTGATGTCATTTCCTAATTCTAGAAAATTGGATGCCAAAATGGAGGGAGCTATGTAGTGCATAAGGCTATTTTGCTTTGGCAAATGTACGGAAATGAATGTTTAATGTTTAATGTTGGGTGACAGGAAAAGTGATTCGATATCTCAGCCAGATGCAGATCCGTCTTTGGCTGAAAGTATCAAGTTTAGCCCTGACACCAAAGACCTATCTTTTTCAAATTATTTTCATTGTTTTAATTCTATCAGAAGATACATCTCTAAAGCTGATATAGAGGTTTTTATTTAAAACAGCCATCCTTGGGAATCCACTTTTTCTTGACAATCCATTTCTAGCTATCGTTTGTTGGTGATACAATTTACCATTGAAGCTATAGTCACTGATTACAATTCCAGCGTCAGTAGAATCCTTTTCCATATGACAAATAAAAATATGATCGTCTAGCATTTGAACATCTAATCTACCCATTATTTGTTCACCTACACCTACAATTTGTGGTTCACTAAATGATTCGCCACAATCAAAAGATGTTACAAACTGGACCTTCGCTTCTCCTTCTGTCTGTGTAAACCAAGTCACGACGATTTTATCATTCTGAGAAGCAATACGTGGTCCATTAACAGGACAACCATTTATTTTCCAGTTATCAATATGTACGGGTCTTGGATCTGTCCATGCGTGATTATAATACCTTGAAAAATAAATGTCTCTTACTTCATGTTGCGATCTGTTTCGATACACTGCAATTGGCCCACATTCAGTATTCACGACATCAGTTTGGCAACATTCGCAAACACGATTATCAATTTGTTGTCTATTTGTAACTTCACCATTAGTCGTTACGATGGCAGATCTCAACGTCATTGATCCATTACCATGAGAATGTCCATCGTCATTTGATTCTGTCTTGACCATTTGTCGACCATCTAACCAAACCAACATGATACCTTCCTCAACTTTAGCTGTCGAAACGAAACCATGTTCAGCTGATACACCATCGTCATGCAATACTTGCGATTGACCCCAAGTTTTTCCATTGTCAGTTGACAAACTAATATGAATGTCATAATCATAGGTTCCAGCATCTCTCATCTGTAACCAATAACTTAGTTGATGTTTACCATCTTCAAAGGAGGCGATGCCAGGAAAGTCTGCCCAATTCACAAACCAATCAGAGCTGCTGGCGACTTTAGTTGTCGATCGAAAAGAATCATTTACAAATCTACTGGTATAGAGTATATCCAAACTGTCATGTTCTTCTATCCAAGACAGTATTAATTCATTTCCATTCGTTGAGATATTTACTTCGCCACTACTTGGTTTTGTAGGATTAGCAATATCATGAACGATAAATCTGGAATCTAACTGACAAGAGAAAAACAAAAGAATTGACAAAACCGTGATTCGGTACATAGATGAAAGATATACCATTCTCATTCAAAGGTGAAAATCGATGTATATTTTAATGCTTCTAGTGTTTAATATATAAACTTGTCGAAAGCTCTCATTTCGTTAAGCTTCAGAGCTCCGCCCCTGATACTTTAAACCCGAATCAACTGCTCGTCAGATAAATCTTCTAATCCCATTAATGCCAAATAAACTCTTGCTGTAGTAAATACGTCTTGCTCACAATATCTGGCAATTTTTTCTACGTCATTTTGCTCATAATAGGTATCTCGGACTTCGCTGCCATCCATTTCTTCTTTTGGTGACGGAAGGTCCAATGCACTAGCAATAAGATCAAGTGAGGTATAATTTTTATAATCACCAAATTTCCATAGCTGTAGCGTGTCAATCAATTGTTTTGTTTGCCAAGATTTGGCTCCACCAACATCTATAATTTTGGGTATAGGAAGTCGGTTTATCAACAATCTGCGACACAGAAATGGAACATCAAATTCTTTGATGTTATGTCCACATAAGGAATGTCGATCTGGGTGGAAATAGTGTTTAGACAGGACCTTAGAAATATCTTGCAAGATTTCAATTTCTGAGTCTCCATAGTATGATTTGACCTTTAGGTGACTGATGCTTGCTCCGTCCTGAACTAGATATCCTGCAGAAATGCAGACTATTTTAGCAAATTCGGCATAAATGCCCGCTTTCTGAGCAAAACTATCGGCAATTTGCACTTTGCTATCTTTGTCATTATGGGCTACAAATTTGGCGTACTTCGCCTTTTTTTCCCATAATTCTTGCTTTTTCAGATTGATTTCATCAAAATTAGCTCGTTCCGGAACCGTTTCAATGTCAATAAATAGAATACTGGATAAGTCTGTAAAGTGTAAAGTCATTTTTTTTAAAATATAAGGTTTACCCTAAGTTGCTGTGTTAATATTAACAAGAAATTTGCACAAACAAAGGAATCAAATGTGCTTTCCTTCCGTTTTTCAATTTTAGATATATATTAATTCCATATAAATATCCACTAACATTATAATTATGAGTTACGATAGAAAAAAGAAAAGCAACAGTATTTGGTTTATTCTTGGACTTTTCCTCTTGGCTGGATTAAGCGGTTATCTATGGTTCAACAACAACAATCTGAAAACAGAATTGAATGCTAAAAACAAGCAATTCTCTGAACTTCAGAATGTAAACAACAAACTAGATACAGAATATCAGACAGCTTTGGAGAGCATCGAAAGTTTACGAGATGATTCCAAAGAGCTAAATGAACTAATCAATTCTCAAAAAGCAGAGTTAACTGATCAGAAGAAAAAGATTAACAATCTGATCTGGACCAAAAATGAATTAAATGAGGCAAGAAATGAAATTGCTTCTTTCCAATCATTGACAGCTGGCTATGTAAATCAAATCAATGAATTGAAATCTAACATTGCTTCTCTTCAGACAGACAATACAAACTTAAGAGCTGAGAAAAATACATTAATCACAAATCTTGACGAGCAGAAAATTAAGACTGCTGAGGTTGAAGAAGCTCGAGGTGTGTTGGTTAAAAATGTAGCTCAAAAGGAAAGCGAGATTTCAGGTTTATCAAATACAGTAGATATAGCTTCTGCAATTAAAGTCAATTGGTTGCAAGTTACTGGTCATCAGTTAAAAGATGACGGCACATTGAAATCTAAGAAAAAGGCTAAAGACGTTGATGTACTTAGAATTTGCTACAAAACAGAAACTAACGTTGTTGCAAATGCTGGTGATGAAACATTTCATGTGAGGTATATCGATCCACAAGGAAAAACCATTGCTGTTGCAGATGCGGGTTCTGGTTTGATTACCAATAAACTTACAGATCAACAAGTGAAGTTTACCACATCAAATGCGATTAACTATCAAAACAACGACGCAGAATCATGCGTAGACTGGCATGCTGATTATCCTTTTTCAAAAGGTGTCTATGCTGTTGAAATCTATAATAAAGGTTACTTAACTGGAAAGGGAGATTTCAAATTGAAATAAAATCCATAAAATTTAAATCTTTTGGGAGCACGGTTTTAACTAAACCGTGCTTTCTTTGTTTATAAGCCGTTATCTTTACCCAACGATTGGTTTCTTGAGAATCAATGTTTGCGGTACCCAACTATTGATTTACTGATAAATCGTTGTAT
>CAYNMW010000219.1:0-6706 GCA_964398295.1 uncultured Saprospiraceae bacterium
GGACTTAAGAATTAATTGTATCGAAGTCAGGTATTAAGTCCAAGTGGTTTTAACCACTTGAAGATTAATCAACAAGGCTTGCAACTAAACGTATTCCGATCCAATATAGTCGTATACTCCACACTAAAAACAGAATTGCTTTCAGCAGATTCCTCCAATGTCTCTACAGTGAACTGTTTTGAATCAGTGAGTTTAGGACAGAAGCAAATGAAGGCTCCTATAAGCAGAACTATGCATGCAGCCGAAGAAATGTAGCTGAATAATCGATAACGCTCTGACCGACGCTTATGTGCGTCGACATCGAGTTTCGATTCAATGCGTTCCCATATTTGGGGCTTTAATGGTAGGTCTTTCGTATGTTCAGCAGACTGGATGATTTGATCCAGTTCTTTTTCATTAACTGACATATGCTTTATGTTTTTTTTTGATAATCTCCCTCATCCGTTTCTTTGCAAGGATGAGTTGGGATTTCGATGTGTTTATACTGATATTTAATATCTCGGCTATTTCCCGATGTTTATATCCTTCAATGACATATAGATTGAATACAGTTCGATAACCCGTCGGCAACAAATCCAGCAACTGCACCAATTCTTCATACGCCAGATCATCTTCAACTGTTATAGGGGCTTCAACTTCTATATTGTTGATTTCTACTTGCATCATGAAGTTTGTTTTCTTTCGCAACATCATGAGGCATTCATTGACAATAATTCTTCTCATCCAACCCTCAAAATTTCCTGCGCCGCTGTATTGATCGATCTTGGAAAATATTTTATAGAAACCCTGAACCAATGCATCTTCCGCATCTACCTCCGTTTTCATGTATCGTTTACTGATGCTCAAAAATTTCGGACCATATGTTGTATATAAGTACTTCTGACTCTTTCGGTCATTTTTCTTACATCCAGATATGACTTGTGAGATTTTCATTCACGTTTCGATTCTGCTTATTAGATGTGATAATAACCGATTTTGGTGTGTCGATCAAGAAGAATGTATAATTTTGTGCTTCAATTTGAACTTATGCAGCTAAATAATAATGAATACGAGTTTTCTGGGGGCATTTCTGCCCTTGAATTGTGCGACACTTATGGGTGTCCATTGTACGTGTATGATTACGATATCATTGAAAGACAGTACAAACGTCTGACATCTGCGTTTGATGTGAAACAGCTTAGAATTAACTACGCTTGTAAGGCATTGACTAATGTCAATATTCTAAAGCTAATGAATAATCTGGGTGCTGGATTGGATACAGTGTCAATTCAGGAAGTGCGATTAGGTCTGTTGTCAGGATTTAAACCACAGGATATCATTTATACGCCAAACTGTGTTTCTCTGGAAGAAATTACTGAAGCTGTTCGACTTGGTGTCAGAATCAATATAGATAACATTTCTATACTAGAGCAATTTGGGTCATTGTATCCAGAATATCCAGTTTGTATACGTGTCAACCCGCATATCATGGCTGGCGGCAATTCAAAAATTTCAGTTGGTCATATTGATTCAAAATTTGGGATATCTTTTCACCAAATGCCTCATGTCCTTCGTATTGTGGAAGCTACAGGGTTGAAGGTAGAAGGCTTACACATGCATACGGGTTCTGAGATATTAGATTCAGAAGTGTTTCTGATTGGAGCAGAAATTTTATTCAAACAAGCACATCACTTACCAGACCTTGACTACCTGGATTTTGGTAGTGGGTTTAAAGTCTCTTATAAAAATGATGGTATTGAAACGGATATAGAAGATTTAGGCAAGAAGATATCTAAGCGGTTTAATTTCTTTTGCAAGGAATATGGACGTGACTTAACATTGATATTCGAGCCAGGAAAATATCTTGTCAGTGAGGCGGGATTCTTTTTCTCGCGTGTGAATGTTGTGAAACAAACAACTTCAACTGTCTTTGCAGGAATAGACTCGGGTTTGAATCACCTCATCAGACCAATGATGTACGACTCCTACCATTCCATAATCAATGTGTCAAAAACAGAGGGTAGAAAGCGAATTTATACTGTCGTTGGGTATATATGTGAAACGGATACATTTGGCGTCAACAGACAAATGCATGAGATACAAGAAGGGGATATCCTTTGTATTAAAAATGCGGGTGCCTATTGTTTTACCATGTCTTCAAATTACAATTCGAGATTTCGGCCACCAGAAGTGTTGATTTATAAAGGTCAACACCATTTGATCCGAAAAAGAGAAACGATGAAGGATCTATTGCACAATCAAGTAGAAGCTGATATTCTCCAACCAACATTGCAATCTGGAGATGCTATGCTTGATCATCTTAATGGTGAAAAAGATAAAGTAAAAGAACCCATTGATATAAAAGAAGGCGAATGAAACTAGTTATTCATTCCTGCGCACTGTTGATGTTGAGTATTATGGTGATTGGTTGTGGAGACACAAATAGTCATTCGACCACAGTCATCAAAAACATTAAACAGCAAACAATTGTATTTGAAGATGGTAGCGAACAAGCACTATCTGACAAGGAGGTTAAACAAGTATTTTATCTTGTCAGGCATGCTGAGAAAGATACCATCCCAAAGGATGATCCGCATCTTACGCCTAAAGGAGAGAAAAGGTCGGAAGCATTAGCAGGTATTTTCAGACAGTCAAGAATTGATGCCATTTATTCTACCTTATATCTAAGGACCTTGTTAACAGCAGATTCATTATCAAAGGCAAAAGGACTGGGTATATTACCCTATGACCCTAAAGAATTGAAGACCTTTGCAGAGTCATTAAAGCAGAAAAAGGATGTGTCTTCGGCAATGATTGTTGGGCATTCCAATACGACTCCAACATTGGTTTCATTTCTAGCAGACAAAGAATCTTCACAGTTTCCACATTTGGATGAAAGTGTATATGATAAATTATTTATTGTAATTATTCACAAAGACGGCACGACAGACGTTAAAGAGCTTAATTATTATACAGGATAGATTATGGGAGAATTAGCAAAGCATTTCGAACCAGGTTCCATAGAGAACAAATGGTATTCCTATTGGGAAGACAAAGGATATTTTTATTCTACTCCAGATGAGCGGGAGCCGTTTACAATCGTGATCCCTCCGCCAAATGTCACAGGTGTCCTACACATGGGTCATATCTTAAACAATACCATTCAGGATGTTTTGATCCGTAAGGCAAGACTTGATGGTAAAAATGCATGCTGGGTACCTGGTACTGATCACGCGTCTATAGCGACTGAAGCCAAGGTGGTCAAAAAATTAAGGGCTGAAGGAATTAAAAAATCTGATCTTACTAGAGATGAGTTTTTGGCCCATGCCTGGGAATGGACTGATGAATATGGTGGTATCATTCTAAAACAACTAAGACGTCTTGGTGCATCATGTGATTGGAAAAGAACTGCGTTCACAATGGATGAGCCGCGGTCTGAATCTGTCATCAAAGTCTTTGTTGATCTTTACAAGAAGGGAAAATTATATCGTGGACTTCGGATGGTGAATTGGGATCCGGAAGCACAAACTGTTTTGTCTAATGAAGAAGTTCTTCACTCTGATGAGAATTCTCATTTGTACCATATAAAATACATGATTGAAGGAACTGACGAATTTATTTCCGTTGCTACAAAACGTCCTGAAACGATAATGGGGGATACTGCAGTTGCTGTACATCCAGATGATGAAAAATATGCACACCTCAAAGGCAAAAAAGTTATCGTGCCTTTAATCAATAGATCTGTTCCCATCATTTTTGATGATTATGTTGATATGGAGTTTGGAACTGGTGCATTGAAAGTCACACCTGCACATGATCCGAATGATTATGAGATCGGAAAACGACATGAATTAGAAGTAATCGAAACCATTAATCTTGATGGTACAATGGCGGAAGCAGCCCAGATACACATAGGCACAGATCGTTTCGAAGCAAGAAAATTGGTAACTAAGGATTTAGAAGCTGCTGGATTATTGATCCAAAAAGAGGACTACCTTAGTAGTATTGGCCGATCAGAACGTACTGATGCCGTAGTTGAGCCAATGCTATCTCTGCAATGGTATGTCGACATGAAAAAAATAGCAGATCCTGCATTAGCTGCTGTCATGACTGATGAAATAGAATTCCACCCAAAGAAGTATAAAACCACGTACAAGCACTGGATGGAAAACATCAGAGATTGGTGTATCTCTAGACAATTGTGGTGGGGACATCGTATACCAGCATGGTACTATAAGGATGATGTCTTTGTCGCTGAAACGGAAGCAGAAGCATTTGCAGAAGCTAAGGCCAAATATCCTAATTTAAAAGAAGAGGAGTTGAAACAAGATGAAGATGTATTGGATACATGGTTTTCTTCTTGGTTGTGGCCAATGTCAACATTCCATGGTTTTCAGGGGGCCGATGAATTAAACTATTATTATCCAACCAATGCTTTAGTCACAGGTTGGGATATCATTTTCCACTGGGTGGCAAGGATGATCATGGCCGGATATGAGTGGGCGCCATCATTGGTTCCTGAAGAGAAGCAATACCCATTTAAGCATGTTTATTTTACTGGCATGGTTCGCGACCAACAAAGACGAAAGATGAGTAAGTCTTTGGGTAACAGTCCTGACGCATTGAAGCTCATTGATGATTATGGAGCAGATGGCGTTCGTTACGGCATGTTGAGTTGTTCACCAGCAGGAGGTGATTTGTTGTTTGATGAAAAGTTGGTAGAGACTGGTCGTAATTTTTGCAATAAAATATGGAATGCACTCAGACTAGTGAAGTCATTTCAATTAGAGGATAAGCCGTCGTCTAAGGTTGATGAGCTAGCCATTAAGTGGTTCAAAGAAAAATTCAATGAAGTACTGCAATTGGTTGAAAAAGAAATGGCACAATTTCGTTTGTCTGAGGCATTGACCAGTTTGTATTCTTTCATTTGGGGAGATTTTTGCTCGTGGTATTTAGAAATGATAAAGCCAGCTTACGGAGAAAGTCTTTCAGCACAAACACACAAGGAAACAATCGAATTGTTCGAGAATTTGATGAAGACCTTACATCCTTTTATGCCGTTTATTACAGAAGAAGTTTGGCATCAATTGAGAGACCGAGAAGAAGGACAAGATTGTATTATCAGCAGTTACCCAAAAGCAAATGATCCTGATTCTGCTACCATTCAGACGGTTAGTCATTTAACGACTTTGGTGAGTTCATTACGTGATCTCCGAAATAAAAATGGCCTTGGAATGAAAGAGCCAATTGAATTGCAAGTAGAATCATCAGAAAGTGCGACTAACATTTTCAATTTCACAGGCGCCACAGAAATGGTAAGTAAGATGTCCAATTTATCTTCCTTATCAATTTTACAAGCAGAACAGATTTCTGATTCCGGTATCTCCTTTCTTTCCGGTAAGGATAAATACATTGCTATCATCAACAAAGAAATTGATGTGGAAGCGGAGAAGGAGAATATCACCAAGGAGATTGAATATCAGAAAGGCTTTATACATTCAGTAGAGAAGAAATTGAGCAATGAAAAATTTGTGAATAATGCACCAGAAGCTGTTGTTGCCAATGAGCGTCAGAAGTTAGCTGATGGGCAAGATCGGTTGCGGATATTGGAAGAGAATTTGGCGAAATTGTAAATTGTTAAGGCCGTCGAGAGTTTCACCTCTTTGCGGAAATTAGGCAAGAGCTGAAACACCTTCGACTCAGGTTTATTCATTGATACATTACTTGAGCAAAAGGTCTTTGACCTCTTTGCGGTCTAATCCTACTGTTGCAGTTTTGTCCCATACGCCAGATCCCCCGCATCCCCAAGCCCAGGAACAATATAAGCCTGCGAAGTCAATTCTTCATCTAAGGCACCCATCCAAATATGTGCATTAGGGTGTTTGTCTTTAATAAAATCAAGTCCTGCTCTTGAGGCGATGGCAGTAACCAGATGCAAAGCTTTGGGTTTGCCGTACTCTTCTAATGCTATTATCGTTCGATCCATGGAAGCGCCAGTAGCAAGCATAGGATCAACAATCATAAGGTTGCAATCAGTTAAGTCTGGACAAGAAATGTATTCCAATTTAATATCAAATTCTCCGCTTTCATCGTGTTTTCTGTAGGCTGAGACAAAGGCATTCCCCGCATCATCGAAATACTCCAGAAACCCTTGGTGAAACGGAAGGCCAGCTCTCAACAGAGTAGCTAATACAATATTGTCTTTACATACCTTCTCATCAGCTATACCAAGAGGCGTCTGCACATCACAAGTTTCGTAGTCAAGTGTTTTACTGATTTCATATGCCAATACCTGACCTAACCGTATTAAATTGGTCCGAAAACGAAGACGGTCTTTCTGGATATTGATATCTCTAAGTTCTCTGACAAATTTATTTGCTAGGGAAGCTTGTTCACTTAGATTGACAATCATAGGTCGAGTGCTTTTTTTTTAGCTGCCATAAAGCTATTGAATATTTTCTTATTCCCTAGACACACAGAAACAGTCGAGAGGTGAGACACCTTCGACTCAGGTCGCTTCATTGATACAATACCTGAGCAAAAGGTCTTTGACCTCTTTGCGGAATCTAAATTATTGTCCAGAGGTAAGACCTTCGACTCAGGTCGCTTCATTGATAAAATCCTGAGCAAAAGGTCTTTGAGCTCTTTGCAGAATCATCAAAACCCTTCCCTCTCATTTGACAGATTTTATTTACCTTTATATCCCGTAGCGTAGTCAAAACTTCCG
>CAYNMW010000220.1:0-6632 GCA_964398295.1 uncultured Saprospiraceae bacterium
CAAGCTCTTCCAGCCATTTGGTCTTTCTTTACCATGGAAGTCTATAGTTGGAATGAAGCACAAGTCGGCTGGAGTCTTGCCTTTGTCGGTGTTTTAGTAGCTATTGTACAAGGTGGACTTATTGGAACATTAGTGAAACGTTTTGGTGAACGTAGAGTGATTATGGTAGGATTTGTGTTTTGGAGTTTCGGTATGCTGTTGTTTGCCTTTGCATCTAAATCCTGGATGATTTACGCTTTCATGGTACCATACGCCCTGGGCGGTGTTGCAGGACCAACATTACAAGGTTTGATATCAAATCAAGTTTCTGAAAAAGAACAGGGCAATCTGCAAGGAGCAATTACGAGTATGATCAGTATTACAACAATTATTGGTCCTGCTATCGCGACTTCATTATTCTACTTGTTTACGAGTGAACACTTAACTATCTATTTTCCTGGTGCATCATATCTTGCCAGTGGATTATTGCTTGTATTAGCAACATTGTTTGTGATTACAGGACTAAGGAGGATGCAGACTTAAATTCTACAATTTTGATAACAAGAGATTGGACCTTTCTGAGGTCATTGTTTTTTCTTAGAATAGTAACTTTGTAGAAACTGAAAGTGAAGGACTTAAAATCCATAGGTTTACTTATAAGCTAAGACGACTAAAATAAACGAACAGAAAATGAATCATTCTATTACAACGGCTGTACTTATGCTGCTTCCTTTTTTATCCATAGCGCAGGTCACATCCTATACACCTTTAGATGAGATGGCTACAGACATTCGCCAACCAATTCTTGCGGATCTCAATGGTGATGGTCGAAATGATATCGTAGCACCATTGACAGATAATACGAGGTGGTATGAAAATCTGGGTGCAGGTAATTTTAGTGAGGGCACCAATCTCGATTTTGCTAGCCATAACATTGCAGCTGCGGACATTGATAATGATGGCGATCAGGATTTAATTGGCAGAACCAGATCTGAAATATTCTTACTCGTAAATGACGGACAGGGTGAGTTTGCACAGCAAAACATAATCATCGAAGGTAGCTTTAGAACCACTCCATTGTTTGCGCCTCTTCTATTTGACGATATTGATGGTGATGGGAGCATTGACTTAGTGACCCTGATAAATAACTATCCCATTTGGTTTCGAAATGATGGCGGCACGTTTAACAGCGTTGGGGACACATTGGTACAGGACAAGGTTACTGATATGCACTTAGTCGATGTGAATGGTGACCAACTCAATGAACTCATTTATAGCAACTATGACAGAGACTTCCTTGATGGTATCAGATTGTGGATGCACGATAGATCAGTTGATGGTTTTGGCCCACAAGTTCAGGTTTCAACACGCACATTTGCCGTAGGGTTAAGCACCACAACTGGTGACATTGATGGGGATGGAGATCAGGATGTAGTTGGCTTTGATGAAGGCTCTCCAATTTTTCTTTTCGAAAATGTAAATGGGACATTACAGCCAGAAGTGACCATCGAAGGAACTGATTTAGATATTGACAACTTTAGTTATACTTCAGTGCAACTACTCGATCTGGATCAAAATGGGACCGACGATTTATTGGCCAAGCTATTTCAAAATACAGGTGACGAGGATATTGTGTTTTTTACTTCTTCTTCTGGAAGTCGTTCAATAGTCGAAACGTTTTCTGGATTGACAAGCCCTTGGGATCTCTTGATAGATGACCTTGACGAAGATGGTGTTCAAGACCTTATTGTTTCCTCCTTTTCAGATGCTTTTTTAGGGTGGACATCAGCACCAGCAAATACAACAAGTATTTTTTCTGAGCGCTTCGAAGCCATGAGTATTTGGCCAAATCCTGTTTATGATAAGATCAATCTGGACGGTATCAATAATAAAGAGAGCATCATACGCCTCATCAGATTGGATGGACACACAACAACATTAATTCAAACATCAGCCGTGAATGACATTTCAGTAGGCGACCTATTACCAGGAATTTACCTTATCATTATCGAAAGCGCTGAACAAAGAAGAGCTGCTAAATTTATCAAACAGTAGCAAAAGCAATCAAGGGAAATATCCCGCATGCATTACTGATATTGAAATCATCGCCTAAGACCTAATATCACCATACAGTATTACTATTTTTTATGCTTGATCGAGAGAGTAATGTATGCCAGTAGAAACTAATATTCTAGTGGCAAGCAGCATATCTTTGGCAAATTCCGTTTTGAGTTATGATAAATTGCTTAAAAGTGATAACTTAAATTTCTCAATGACAAAAAACTAAACTTTATGAAAATTTTATTTGCTACAATTCTATGCCTTCTCCTATTAGCTTCATGTGAAAAGGAAGCTGATATCATCATCACTGCAGAACAAGAGGCAGAATTAACAAGTTTGATTCAAGAATTTGATCAGATGTCTTCGGCAGAATCAGAAGAACTACGTGCTAAAATTCTTGACTTTTATGAAGTAGCAACTGTAAACAATTGTGACCCAGGAGCTTTTAACATTGTTACACCTGAAGAAATACTAGCCTACCTTAATGATATAGGAATTGGATCACCTAGAGAATTTCACGACTGGACAGTTAATGTCGGTATGTTAATTCAAGATATCATCGATCAAAATGAAGATTGTGAAGAAGAGGTTGTTATCAATGATTTGATGGCTGGGCAATTCGCCAATTTATCAAGAGCAACAATGGCTTGTGAGTTGCCAATGTTTACAGGTTTTGCCAATACCTCGGTAAAATTAGCTGGAACATTTGGCGTTTATGTTGCCGGTTCTGGATTTAGAATTATCGACGATAGTCAATTATTCCTTTTTGGAGGAGCATTCAATTCATTCGTTAGAATGCAAGATCTTCAAGATACTTGTGAAACTGCACAACCGCAATAAGAGACACACAACTTTTAAACTATTAAAAACCTGACTCTAACGAGTTGGGTTTTTTTATTCCATCAATTAAACTTGAGAAACGTCTATTGCAATATTGACATCCTCACCAAGGTCAATCATTTCTCCATTCACATCAGAACTCATTTCTAAATTGTCAGCCAATACTTCTTCACAGATATAATTAGAAAATTGGTCTATTGCGGCACGTATAGCTTCGTGATCTTGCACCTTAATCAGGATTCGATCAGTGACATTGAAGTCTTTACTTTTCCGGATATTTTGTATGCGGTTTACCAACTCCCGTGCAGTACCTTCTGCAAGTAAGTTGTCATCCATTTTAATATCCAGAGCTACGGTGATGTCTTTATCTGTTGCAACTTGCCAGCCTGGTATGTCTTCACTTGTAATCTCAAAGTCTTCAAGACTCAGGTCATACTTAGTTCCTTCTATGTCAAGTTGGTATTGATTCGTTTTTTCTAATACAGCAATATCATCATCCGTCAATTGATTGATCGCAGCTGCACCTGCCTTCATATTTTTACCAAGTTTCTTCCCGAGCGTCTTGAAGTTCGGTTTTATTTTTTTCTTGATGATCCCTGAAGCATCATCGACATAATCAAATGCTTTCACATTCACTTCTGCAAGAATCAGATCTTCAACAGCCTCTACTTGTTGCTGGAATGTTGCATCCAAGACTGGTAATAATATTTTCTTTAGAGGTTGTCTCACTCTTATTTTTTCTTTTTTTCGTAAAGAGCGGACAAGAGAAGAAATCCGTTGTGCATAATCCATTCGTTCTTCAAGCGCTTTATCGATGGTAGAATTATCTCCATCTTCTATCATACATAAGTGTACACTTTCCTCAGTGTCCAAACCTGTTACCGTATTTAAATTTCTGAATAACCATTCTGCAAAAAACGGAGCAACAGGTGCCATCAATTTTGCAATTGTTACCAAACACTGATTCAAGGTCTGATATGCTGCAATTTTGTCCTGAGTAAATTCTCCTTTCCAAAATCGGCGTCTACATAAACGCACATACCAATTACTCAAATGTTGATCGACAAAGGTCATGATCTTACGACATGCATTGGTCGCTTCATAATCGGCGTAGCTGTCTTTGACCTCAGTCCGTAAAGAATGCAAGAGCGAAATAATCCATCTGTCAATTTCCTGTCTTTCACTCATTGGCACAGCGGCCTGAGAATGATCAAAGCCATCAATATTTGCATATAATGTGAAAAATGAATAGGTATTGTATAAGGTGCCAAAGAATTTTCTCTTTACTTCTTCAACACCAGCTAAATCAAATTTTAGGTTATCCCAAGGCTGGGCATTGGATATCATATACCAGCGAACAGCGTCAGCACCATACTTTCCAATTGCTTCAAAAGGATCAATTGTATTGCCGAGTCGTTTAGACATTTTCACTCCATTCTTATCTAAGACAAGACCAGTAGAAACTACATTTTTAAATGCAACACTTCCTCTTACGAGTGCTGAAATTGCGTGCAAGCTATAGAACCATCCTCTCGTCTGATCGACCCCTTCAGAAATAAAGTCTGCTGGATAGAAGGTCCCCTCATCAACCATCGACTTGGTGTCTTCATTGAATGGATAATGAAGTTGAGCAAATGGCATCGAACCAGAATCAAACCAAACATCAATCAAGTCCAGTTCGCGTTTCATTTCTTTGCCAGTATCAGAAACCAGAATGACATCATCAATATATGGACGATGTGGATCATCAGGTAATTGTTGATTCAAGCTTAGCTTCTCATTTGCCTTTTGAATTTCTGATTCTAGTTGTGCAAACGACCCGATACAGATTTCCTCTTCTCCATTTTCTGTCCTCCATATTGGAAGTGGTACACCCCAGTATCTTGATCGGGATAAATTCCAGTCCTGTAGGTTTTCCAGCCAGTTTCCAAATCTTCCTTCTCCAGTGTGCTTAGGTTTCCAATTTATGGTATTGTTCAATTCTACCATCTTCTCTTTATGAGCAGATGTATTGATAAACCAACTATCTAATGGATAATATAAAATTGGCTTATCCGTCCTCCAGCAATGTGGATAGTTGTGTTCGTATTTCTCTACCTTGAATGCCTTGTTTTCTTCTTTCAATTTGATGGCAATGCGTACATCTGTAGGTAAAAACCCATCTACTTCTTGCTCCTCTTTTGAATAGTATTCTGATTTGACAAAGTAACCAGGATAATCAGTTACTTCTTCAACAAATTTGCCTTGTTGATCAACCAGTGGTCGCAACTCTTTGCCTCTTCTCACCAAAATGGAAGGCACATTATTTTGTTTACACACCCTAAAATCATCTGCACCAAATATGGATGCCGTATGGACAATACCAGTACCATCACTTGTAGACACAAAATCTCCATGGATGACGCGGAAAGCTTCTCCTTCTTCTGGTTGCACATATGGCATCAACTGCTCATATCGTATGTCAAGCAATTCTTGCCCTTTGAATGCTTTAACCACTTCATATGGAATTAATTTTCCTGCAGGGTCAAAATCTTTAAGCCCTAATTCGGCGGCTTTCTCTTTAAAATGTTTGGGAATCAAATCTGTTGCCAATACAACCGCTATTGGTTCTTTAGTATAGGCATTATACGTACGAACAAGACTGTATTCTAATTTTTTTCCAATAGCCAATGCACAGTTTGATGGCAGCGTCCAAGGCGTGGTCGTCCATGCTATGATGAATACATCATCATCGTGTCCTTCAAAAAGAAAAGAAGATTTGTCGTCCTTTTTTACTTTAAATTGAGCGGTTACTGAAGTGTCTTTGATGTTCTGATAAGCTCCAGGCATGTTTAATTCATGACTACTAAGACCAGTCCCAGCTGCTGGCGAATATGGCTGAACTGTGTAGCCTTTGTATATCATGTCTTTGTCATACATCTGCTTGAGCAGCCACCAGACGGATTCGATATAATCATTGGTAAAGGTGATGTATGGATCGTCTAAGTCAACCCAATAACCCATCTTCACCGTGATATCATCCCACATGTCTTTATAGCGCATGACGGTTTCCCGGCACTTTTGATTGTATTCCGCAATGGTGATAGACTTACCGATGTCTTCTTTGGTGATTCCAAGTTCTTTTTCTACACTCAATTCGATCGGCAAGCCATGTGTATCCCAACCACCTTTACGTGTGACTCTCTCTCCTTGCATGGTATGAAATCGACAAAAAATATCCTTTATCGTTCTTGCCATCACGTGGTGAATCCCAGGCTTCCCATTAGCAGATGGCGGACCTTCATAGAATACAAAACTCTTATCCTCTGGCCTACTGCTTATACTTTTGTCGAAGATGTTGTTCTCTTTCCAAAAGGATAAAACCTCTTCATCAATTTGACTTAAATTAAGACCCTTATATTCCGTATACTTTGCCATATATCACTTTGAGTTTGCAAAAATACTTGAATTGTTAGAAACCTGATGGATTAGAAGATATAAAAGAGGAGCAACCATAAAAGTGTGGATAAGACATAAAAGAGGTTCTACATTCGTTCACTGAGTCTAAGGACTCCCTTCATCTTGGCGATTCTGATTTGAGTTGGTTAGAAACCTGATGGATAGAAGATACAAAAGGGGAGCAACCATAAAAGTCATAAAAGTGAGGATTAAGACATAAAAGAGGCCTATACATTTTTTCACTGAGCCAAAGGACTCACTTCATCTTGGCGATTCTGATTTGAGTTGGTTAGAAACCTGATGGATAGAAGATA
>CAYNMW010000221.1:0-6629 GCA_964398295.1 uncultured Saprospiraceae bacterium
TGTCATGGATAGCGCAGTCGAGGGATAAACGGATGTGTGTGATTTTCATTTCGACCTTGCGGAGAAATCTAATTAGACTTAGGTGTCTATACTATCGGCAGTTTAGCTAAGT
Source organism: uncultured Saprospiraceae bacterium (assembly GCA_964398295.1). GTDB lineage: Bacteria > Bacteroidota > Bacteroidia > Chitinophagales > Saprospiraceae > CALFUK01. The sequence goes on from CAYNMW010000221.1 coordinate 113, forward strand.
GAAGCATTACCCAGTCTCCTTTTGACCGTTCATTAATCAGTTCTGCGCCAAGCTGTTCGTATACCGATAGAACTCCTTCTTTCTGAGAACGCAAAATGCCAGATAACAATATATGCCCATTATGTACTGTTTGGTCGAGAATAGAAGGTCCCAATTGTATTAAGGTGTTTCTATGAATGTTTGCTAAGGTAATGTCTATAGAGTTGCTTGCGAACTTGTGGCTGTGATCTGTTATTTTTATTGCAGATACATTGTTAAGTTTTATATTTTCCATTGCATTTTCTAAAGCACCTGGATCAATCTCAGTTCCAATAACTGCTGCTGCTTTCATTTTCTGAGCAAGTATAGCAAGAACACCTGTACCAGTTCCCAAATCTGCAACTCGATTGCCAACAATATCCAGTTTACTCATCTCTTGAATCATCATGAAGGTTGTTTCATGGTGACCAGTACCAAATGATTGTTTAGGGTTAATGGTTAAAGTGAACTGACATATGGTTTCGATCGGATGGAAATCTGCACGTATGTAACAAAAGTCATCTACCGTTATCGGAGAAAAATTAGACTCCCAAACTGAATTCCAATTATGATTTGCTAGGGGTTGAATGGAGTATTCGATTGTAAACGGTAGACTGGTGACAAGAGACTCTAAATCCTGTTTGATGAAATCGGCTTTCCGTATATAGGACCTTAGTGTCTCTTTGTCTTCTTCCCAAAAACTTTGAAATGGCAGAGAATGTAGAAATGCTATGAGTATCTCAGCTTGTTGTTCTTCGTGTTTAAATAAAATTTCTAAATATTGTTCACTCAATGTGGTGAAGAAGCTTTATGCTTGACAGTTGATGGTGCAACTCCCAAGTTATCATCAATATGATATGATTTAAAATTTTCTCTAATACCGATTTTGATAATCGCCAAATGGTGAATGGCGTGATCATAGGCATACATGAGTTCTCTGCCTATAGAGGAATTGACAATGACGTCATCTTCTGTCATTTCAGTATGAAAATCAGTGACCACTTTAATCGGTGTATCATCGGATAATTTGTCTATTTCTCGTTGTAATTCAATGAAGGCTTCCTTAGCCTCCTCAGAGTTTTTCTCTATAGACAAACTTCTATCTCTATGAGAATAATTAAGTTCTCCGTGCTTAACTCCTTTCAATACACAAACATAGAAATCCAATATGTGTCTAAAGTGTTGTCCGATAGTAGTACCATTGAAAATATCCAAGGGCATACTGTAATCCTCATCGGAAAGTTGCTGCAAAATGAGCAGCACCTGATCAAAGATTGTTTTCGAGCTAGAGGCGCAATTGGTGTACATATAATAAACTTAGCTATAAATTTCCTTTTTTGAGGCACTGAGCGTATTTAAAAGTAAAGAAGTGACTGTCATAGGACCTACACCTCCTGGCACTGGGGTAATCAAGGATGCTTTTGATAACACCCCATCATAATCGACATCTCCAACTAGTCTGTAGCCTCGCTTCCTCGAACTGTCCTCTACCCTGTTAATACCTACATCAATGATAACAACTCCTTCTTTTACCATTTCTGCAGTGACAAAATTTGGAATCCCTATCGCAGCAATTATAATATCTGCTCTTTTCGTCTCTGCAGTCAAATCCTTTGTACGACTGTGAGCCAGTGTCACAGTGCAATTTCCTGGGTTTGCTTTACGGCTAAGTAAGATACTCAGCGGAGAACCTACAATATTACTTCGACCAAGAACGACACAGTGTTTTCCTTCTGTTTCCACTTTATATCTTGTTAGCATCGTTAAAATACCCAAAGGAGTCGCAGGTAAGTAGCAAGGTAATCCCTGAGCCATTCGACCAAAATTAACCGGATGAAAACCATCGACATCCTTTTTAGGGTCTATCGCTAATGTTATTTTTTGTTCGTTAATATGCTTTGGTAGCGGTAGTTGCACAATGAAACCATCTATGTCTTCCTCTTCATTCAGATCTTTTACAATTTCCAACAATTCTTCTTCCGTAATGGAATCATCCTTACGAATCAATGTACTCTCATAGCCAACATGTTCACAAGAGCGAACTTTGCTTCTGACATATGATTCACTTGCAGGATTATTGCCTACTAAAACTGCTGCTAAATGAGGTATGTTTTTTCGTTGCTCCTTAAGCTGTAATACCTCTTCTCTGATTTCTAATTTGATTGTTTCAGCTAATGCCTTACCATCAATAATAGCCATACTAAATCTTGACGTATATGAAAAATGCTAATATAAAATTTTATTCTTAGAGTACAGAGATGTGCAGTGACCTTTTGCCCTGGTAATTAAAGACATCTGATCAATTGCAGAGAGGTACGGAGACCTTCTGCTCAGGTAATGAAGGATGCACACTGAGACAAAGGACTCCGTTCATCTTGTCGGTTAAAATTCAGAACGCTATAGAGACCTTCTGCTCAAGCAATCCTATTAATAATCAAAATTTTATAACAATTCCACACAAGTACAGCGACTAAAAATCCAACTAAAAATCCTGCAATAACATCTGAAGGGTAATGTACGCCTACATATACTTGCGCAAAACAAATAATTGTAGCCCAAAAAATAAGCACAATTTTTATCCAACGGCTAGCGTCCTTTAGAAGTAAGATTAGAAATATTGAAATGGTAAAATGATTGGCAGCATGAGAGGAAGGGAAACTGTAGGCTTCACCACAATACACAAGTTCTTGGATATCGCGTGTAAAATTATCCAATCGACAAGGCCTTTCTCTTTGTACAATGTTCTTTAAGAAATGACTATTCAACAGATTGGTGATGACAACAGCTAATAGTAAAAACATAGTTGAAGCCATCCCTTTCTTGAATCCATATTTTTGGTATAATCCATATACAATAAAGACATATACTGGTATCCATGTGAGTTTGTCACGCAAAATTGGAAGAATCAGGTCAAGCGGATGAGATGACAAATCAAAATGTATCCATTCGAATAGATTTCGATCAAGATGAATCAGACTTTCCCACATATGATGAAAATTCTACTCATAAACATAAGAAATCAATAGCTTTGTTACTCTTATTAGAAATATATGACGCTAATTAAATCAATTTCAGGGATTCGCGGGACTATCGGAGGTGCAGTCGGAGAAAATCTAACACCGATTGATATTGTAGAATGTACTGCTGCCTATGCAAACTTTCTTCACCAAAAAGACGCAGACAGGAAAACAATTGTCCTGGGAAGAGATGGACGTATTTCTGGCTCCTTAGTCTCTGGACTTGTTTGCCAAACATTACAGATGATGGGATACAGTGTAGTCGATCTGGGCTTATCCACTACACCTACTGTAGAAATTGCAGTACCCTTAGAATCTGCTGCAGGAGGTATCATCATCACAGCAAGCCATAATGGGAAGGAATGGAATGCCTTGAAATTTTTGAATCATAAAGGAGAGTTTATATCACACCAGGATGGTCAGGATATTCTACGATTCATTCAAGAGAAAAACATAGAGGCTGTTGGAATAGATAACTTAGGAAGCTATGTTCAGAATGATACTTATATTGATATTCATATAAAGCAGATTTTAGATTTACCCTTCATATCAATTGAAAAAATAGCTTCTAAAAAATTCAAAGTTGTTGTGGACTGTATTAATTCTACTGGAGCGCTTATTCTGCCAAAGTTATTAGAAAAACTTGGTGCGGATGTATCGATAATAAATGGAAACATTACTGGAGATTTTGCTCATAATCCAGAGCCTTTACCTATCAACATGAAACAACTTTGTGCTGAAGTCAAACAAACGGAGGCAGATTTAGGCATCTGTGTTGATCCGGATGTTGACCGCTTAGCGTTTGTAGACGAAAAAGGAAATGCTTTTGGAGAAGAATATACCTTGGTCGCAGTAGCAGACTATATATTATCTAAAAAACCTGGCAATACTGTCTCCAACTTATCTTCAACACGCGCACTATCTGATGTGACTAAAAAATATGGTCAACACTACACTGCATCTGCTGTAGGTGAAGTGAATGTTGTGAATGCAATGAAAGAAAATGATGCTGTAATAGGTGGCGAAGGCAATGGAGGTGTTATTTTACCAACACTACATTATGGTAGAGACGCTGTTGTCGGTGTTGCGTTGGTGCTTGCCTTATTAGCAGAAAAGGATATTACCTTAAGCGAATTAAAAGCCAGTTATCCTGAATACCACATCGTCAAACAAAAAATACAATTGACCCCGTCTATCGATATTGAGAAAATTCTGAATACAGCTAAGGATGCATTTAAAGAAGAAAAGTGGAATGATACAGATGGTTTGAAAATTGACTTTGAGAATGGATGGGTACACTTGCGAAAATCGAACACTGAACCAATCATCAGAGTGTATGCGGAAGCAGAAACGGAAACCATTGCAAATGAAAACATTCAACTAGTTAAGTCAAGTTTTAAACATTTAATATGAGAGTTTATTTTGATAATGCGGCAACCACTCCTCTTGATCCTTTGGTATTGGAACATATGTTACCGATCATGAAAGAACATCATGGCAACCCTTCATCTATACACCAGCACGGAAGAGTTGTGAAAACGTATATAGAAGAATCTCGGAAAACGATTGCCAATCATCTCAATGCAAGTATTGGCGAAATCTTTTTCACTTCTTCCGCAACAGAAGCTAATAATTTAGCAATTCAGGCCGCGGTTAGAGATTTGGGTATTAAATCGATTATTACTTCTCCGATTGAGCATGATTGTGTATTGAACAGCACCTACTATGTAAGCAAACAATATGATATAGCACGTCATTTTCTATCAGTCGACCAGGAAGGCCATATTAGATTAGAAGAACTTGAAGAATTGATACAAAGAGCTAAGGGCCCTGTACTGGTTTCAATAATGCACGGCAATAACGAAATAGGAACTCTTGCTGACATTGAAAAAATCTCTGAAATATGTGAAAAGACAGAAGCTTATTTCCACTGTGACACTGTGCAGACATTGGCTAAGTATCCAATAGATGTAAGCAAACAACGGTTTTCATTTTTGAGTGGATCAGGTCATAAATTTTATGGCCCTAAAGGGACAGGTTTTATCTATATAAATAGTGATAATATCATTAAACCAATGATTCACGGAGGTTCACAAGAAAGGAACATGAGAGCGGGTACAGAAAACACTTATGGAATTGCCGGTATTGGGAAGGCATTCGAATTGGGTGTTGAAGCTATGGAAACAAGAGCTAATGTTGTCACAAGTTTAAGACAGACCTTTATTACCAAGTTGAAGGAAATCAACGAATCGATCCACATTATTAGCCCTTTGAATGGACATAGACATATCCTCTCAGTTGGTTTTCCTAAGAACGCGAAGACAGAACTCCTTAAATTTAATTTGGATATAGCTGGTGTAAGTGCCTCATCTGGCAGTGCATGTAGTTCTGGAGTTGAAAGCGCATCTCATGTTTTGTCTGCAATTGGTTTAGCAGATACATATCATGCAGTTCGATTTTCATTCTCGCATCATAACACATTAGATGAAGTGGACTACACCATTGATCAGTTATCAACTTTGTTTTGAGTAATGAAGGAATTCGACCATGACAGTTATATGCATCGGTGCTTCGAACTAGCAAAGCGAGGAGGTAAGTATGTCAAAAGCAATCCGCAAGTAGGTGCCGTAATCGTTCACAATGGAAAAATCATTGGTGAAGGATGGCATCAGACTTATGGAGAAGCACATGCCGAAGTCAATGCGATTAATTCTGTCCTCCCTATACATAAACACTTATTGAGTGATGCGACAATGTATATAAGCCTAGAGCCGTGTAATACGACAGGGAAAACGGGGCCATGTACATCCGCTATTTTACAAACAGGTATAAAACAAGTGGTAGTCTCTTGTCTTGATCCTACAATCCAAGGTAAAAGTCTTGAATACTTGAAATCAAAAGATCTGGATGTTAACTCTGGCATATGTGAGACAGAAGGCCGCTTACTATTACAACCATTTGTAGTCAACAGATTTGAAGAGAGACCTTACATTATTCTCAAATATGCCCAATCTTCTGACTTTTATATGGGACATTCTGATCAGCAAGTTTGGCTCAGTAATGAATTCACCAAAGTGCTAGTACACAAATGGCGTTCGGCATGTGATGGCATATTGATTGGTGTAAACACTTTAAATACAGATAATCCTAGACTGACAACCAGGGAGTTTCCAGGTGAAAACCCAAGACCCATCATTATCGATCCAACTTTCAGGGGAAATCAGGATAGCTATCTATATGCAAATTCACCTGATAACCCCATTGTCATTACATCAAAACAAACCACGAATTCAAATTTAACTGTATGCCGCTTTGATTTGGAGCAACAAAAATTAAGTGCATTAATGAACCTCTTGTTTAAGGAGTTTGGAATTTGCAGCTTAATGATCGAAGGAGGACCTTCTACACTAAAACATTTCATCAAAGAAGGACTATGGGATGAATGCCGACAAATAACCAATAGCCGAACACTTGGGAAAGGC
>CAYNMW010000222.1:0-6523 GCA_964398295.1 uncultured Saprospiraceae bacterium
CATTGTAAATTACCTCTATGAATGTAGTTATCATTGGCAATGGTATAAGTGGCGTTACTGCAGCAAGATTTATCAGAAAGTTGAGTGATCACCAAATCACCATTATATCTTCAGAAACCGATCATTTTTACTCCAGAACAGCGCTTATGTATATCTACATGGGTCATATGAGATACGAAGACACGAAACCCTATGAAGACTGGTTTTGGGACAAAAATCGAATCAATTTAGTCTATGCCCATGTAGAAAAAGTCCAATTCAACGATAAGAAACTGATCCTTTCTTCAGGAAATGACATGTCTTACGATAAATTGATCATTGCCACTGGATCAAAAAGCAACAAATTTGGCTGGCCTGGGCAAGATTTACAAAAGGTCCGGGGCTTGTATTCCAAGCAAGACTTGGATTACATGGAGGAAAACAGCAAAAATCTTAAAAGAGCCGTAATTGTTGGAGGAGGTCTGATTGGAATCGAAATGGCTGAAATGTTTGCAAGTAGAAACATTGCTGTTACCATGTTGGTCAGAGAGCAAAATTATTGGGACAATGTTCTTCCTACAGAAGAATCAAAAATGATCTCAAAGCACATTTTAGACCATCATATTGATCTAAGACTTGGTGTAAATCTTGAATCTATAAAAGATGATGGAAATGGGAATGCTTGTGGAATAAAAATTAAAGAAACGGGAGAAGAAATAGATTGCCAGTATGTAGGCTTAACGGCTGGCGTGAGTCCTTCTATAGATTTTCTAAAAGAAAGCGAATTAACCACCAATAGAGGCGTCATCGTCAATGAATATTTAGCTACAAATATTCCTGATGTCTATGCCATTGGAGACTGTTCAGAGCATTCAAATCCTTCTCCTGGCAGAAGGCCCATTGAAGCGATATGGTACACCGGACGTATGATGGGTGAGACAGTCGCTCATAATGTTTGTGGCAAAAACATAAAATACCATCCTGGAATTTGGTTTAACTCTGCCAAATTTTTTGATATCGAATATCAAGTATATGGTGATGTTTTAGCTAAACCACCAGAAAATCACGCTTCCTTATTTTGGATGCATGAAGACGAAACGAAATCCATCAGAATCGTATACGATAAAAACACAGAAGAAATCATTGGTTTTAATCTCTTCGGTATTAGGTATCGGCATGAGGTCTGCGAAAAATGGATTCGTGAGAAAACATCACTAAGTGAAGTTTTACAAAATTTATCCTTAGCCAATTTTGATCCTGAGTTTTACAAAGAATATGAAAAAGAAGTTTTAGCGCTTTATGAAAAGCAAACTGGCAAAAGAATCCAATTAAAAGGGAAGAGGAATTTCAATCGAGTGCTTAATTTCTTAAAAAACTAATCATGGACATTTTACAAAAAATAGGATTAGCTATTCTAATAGCAGCTATTGGTTTATTCGTATTATCATTGGGTTTAAATTCATACCAACTTCAAGAAGAAAGCCTCTATACCGAGTCTGATTTTCACAAAGCTGAAATACTAAAGGTCGCTGAAAGTCAAGGCATCATGAATAAGACATATGGAAGTAACATCGCCTTTATTAATGCTTTAAAAGGTCTATTTAAAGAAGCGCAAACCAACTTAAAAGCAAAAGCAGAAGCTGGAATACCAGACGGTGTCGGTGAATGGGATTATAAATTAGGCGATTGGAAAATTAAAGATTATGTCTTTGAAAATACCAAGGCTTCGGGAGTTGGCTTTGTTTCAAAAAATACCAATGCACTTTTATTTACCATATTTGGACTTGGTATTTTTGGTGCCTTTCTTTATATCATTCCTTTGTTCAGAAAATTGCCAGGCATAAAGAATGATGGAATTTATCACAGTTCCATGACAAGAGGTTTGACTTTAACTTGGAGGACATTCTTCTTAATCACAACTACCATAGGTTTGCTTTTGTATGGCGTCATGTACATGGGCTCTAAGGTCTTTTGGCCTTTGGTTACACTCGCTGTGATTGGACTCATCGTCTACTTGGTTTACTTTAGAGAAAAACAAAGAGACAAGATCCCTCCCAAATCTGCTTCTCCAAATGTAACCGCATGGTTTGGTGTCATTACAGGAATCTTGCTGATTGGATTTTACATTCTACTTTACTGGAAACCAGAATACATTACCAACTGGATTGCTTTAGTGGATCCTGTTAGCAGAAAACTCAGCGGCAATCCAGCGAGTAACTGGTTTTTGTATGGCTTCCTCTATACGATTATTGTGATCGTAATGGGCATTAGAATGATCGCGAAGTATCGTCATAACAAGTATCAAATATTTAGAACCTTCTCTGTAATGTTTTTTCAAACAGCCTTCGCTTTCTTGATACCAGAGATTTTGGTTCGATTAAATCAACCTTGGTACGACTTCAAAAATATTTGGCCCCTTAATTACAATTTCTTTTTTGACTATAACCTTGACACTTTGACTTCAAGCGGAAGCATGGGTCTATTCATGTTGTTTTGGGGTATCCTTTTAATTTTAGTAGGTGTTCCAGTCATTACTTATTTCTTTGGAAAAAGATGGTATTGCAGTTGGGTTTGTGGTTGTGGAGGATTAGCTGAGACAATGGGTGACCCCTACCGTCAATTGTCAGATAAAAGTTTGCGTGCATGGAAATACGAAAGGTATATCATACATGGTGTCTTGGTCTTTGCGGTGATCATGACCTTACTTGTTTTGTATTCGTACTTCACAGGAAACAAGAATGTTCTTTTCATGAATAGCGACACAGTCAGAACTTGGTATGGTTTCTTAATCGGATCTGCCTTTGCAGGAGTCGTCGGAACCGGCTTTTATCCTTTGATGGGTAACAGGACTTGGTGTAGATTCGGATGTCCACTAGCAGCTTATTTAGGCTTAGTACAAAAATTTAAATCTCGATTTAGAATCACGACAAATGGTGGTCAATGTATTTCTTGCGGTAATTGCTCGACATATTGTGAAATGGGAATTGATGTTAGATGGTATGCTCAAAGAGGACAAGATATCGTTCGTTCTTCTTGTGTTGGTTGTGGAGTTTGTAGCGCAGTTTGTCCAAGGGGTGTTTTACGACTTGAAAATGGAACTGTGGATTTAGATACAAGAGCTGAAGAAACAAGAGTCATTCATATATCAGAAGATGAAGTTTCTCTTATTCAATAAGCATTAATTCAGACATAAAAAAAGCCTGTTGAAAATGATTTCTCAACAGGCTTTTTATTTTTAGCAAGTAAAGATTACTCTTTAACTACCATATACATTTTTGTTATTTTTTCTGACTCAAATCTGATCAAGTAATTACCTGAAGGATAATTCATTAATGACACCATTCCAACATAAGCGTGATTGTATTTACTCAATTTTGCATTGTGGAGAAATTTACCGTCTTCAGATAAAACTTCTAGATGTAAATAATGGCCTTCACCCACATCTCCTGTTACTTCCATATTAAATAATCCGAATGTAGGATTAGGGAATATGGTACAAATAAAGCCTACACTCTGATCTGTTATATTGGTTGTCATTGAAATCGTGACCATATCATTATACTCACAATCGCTGGTAGTTGCAACGATGATATCGTAATCTCCAGGACTCAAATTTTCAAATAAACTAATGTCACTGAATGTCAAACCACCATCAATACTATATCCTAATATGGTATCCACTTCTGTGGAAGCAATAATCTCAATCGTACCATCCATGGCTCCAGCAAATGTCTCATCTGTAAAATTCACAATTACTTGCAAATCACAAAATCCTACTTCAACTGTTCCTTCGAAAATGCAATCATTTGCACTAATCGCAACCACTTCATACATGCCTTGAGAAAGATTGGAAAATAAACTACTTGCTTGAAAAGAATTTCCTCCATCAATGCTAAATTGAAAAGGACCAACACCACTAATTGCATTAAGCATTATAGCACCGTCCATGCCAGCTGGTGTTTCAGCCATTACGTCAGAGGAGATCTCAAAGGTGCAAGGTTGATCAGCACAAAATGTATTCGTCTCTTCAAAACCAAAATCTGGATTCATCAAATTTGCAAGCGCTAAGCCTTCGCTATTTAAAATTTGATAATCACCCACTATATTACCTCCACCAGTTACTATTCCATCTCCATAACTATCGAAAAGTGTGAAAGTGTAACAAGCCGTAGGGTCTACACATACCTCTTGTGTGAATAAAGTTGTTTGTTGATCGTATGGACCTCCAGAAGCAATTTCATTGCCATCTAAGTCTAGTAATTCCCAAGTGGTTTCAGCTGGCCAATTGTCTGTTAATACGGCAATCGTAATCGCAGCTCCATTGGCTATCGTACTAATTACTGCCGCTGTCGTATCATTATCGAAATTTTCGTCGATGGCGCTATTAGGCATATTGGTCCAAGCAACAAAATCATTCGGTCCTCCTTCAAATCCTCCTTGTGCAACATCAACAACTTCAGATTCGCCTTGAGCCAATGCGCCTGTCCAATCAATATCAGCTTGCGCCACGCCATTCAAAGAACTAGAAAGCGTAAGCATCCTTAAAGTGTCAGCACCAAAGTTTGATACTCTTATACTAATGTTTACAATTGAATCACATGAATTATCTTTAAAGCTGAGTTGTGTTACTCCAGCATCATTTCTATTAAACTTTGTAAAGCTTGTTCTTAAGGTATCATTACCTGGAATGTCGTCTCTATCAAGGAAGGTAAAGGCTTTGAAATCGTAGGTTCGTTTCTCATCCATATTTACTGTTCCAGGGAACTCATATACATAACTTGCCCCAGGCACAAAAGTGCTATCGATATCAACTACGACTGGCGCCATCCCTTCGAATTGGTAACCAAATTGATAAACTTGTTGTGTATCTAATCCTAGATTTCTGTATTCAATTGTAACCGTTTCATTAGGCCCTAAATCAGCAGAACTCATTGGGCTCAAAAAAGCAAAAGGTGCAATATCATTCGTGTCTTGAAATTCAAATGCTAAAATTCTCGTCCTTACATTATTAGGACCAGCATATTCTGTGGTAAACCAAAAGGTTTTATCATTTTCAGGATCAACAGACATATCAGCGTAATCTCCAAAACGACCTCCCGAGTTAATGGTTGATCCTCCTGTGACTGCATTAAATTCATCAATAGTCATTTGACCTAATGGGTCACCTGCTAATCTTCCAGTAAATCGCACACCTACAAATTCATCTTCACTACTCACATTGTAGGCTAAGCCAATATTACCATTGCCATCCATTGCAATAGATCCCATATAACGATCCAATCCATCATCTGGAGCATAGGTCCCTTCTTGGTACAAAGACCAAGAATTTCCTGCCGTTTTTCTTAATTCAGTCCATCTGATTCCTGAAAGGTTGTCACCAGCAGTAACATCTGTGATAAAATTGAATAACATGGATTCATAGGATCCAAAATTTCTATAAATAGCTCTTTGCATGATGATGTCTGGTAATCCATCTAATCCGTTTCCATTAGGTTGTGGAACACATGAAAAACCAAATCCTGGCACTGAGCAAGGATAAGAATCATATGGACTGAGAACTACTCCAGAGACATTAATTGCTGTATTATTTACATCATCAAAATCTACTTCCACATCTACTATCGTAACCTCATCTTCAGGCACTGCGCCCCATGAAGAATCATTCAAGAAAATATAAGTCGGTTTAGTTGCTTCATTAGGTTTAGTTTCACCTAACCAATTAAGAGGCGTTGCTGTAAAGAATCCACTCTCAACAGTTGGAGGACCTTGTACAACTAATCGTTGAAAATCAACATCATCCTCTAAAGCAACCAATGCTTCTTTATCCAAGATATAGAGTATCGCATTTGAGATACCGCTTTCATTCGTTGTGATCGTAATAACATCATCCCAAATCGCATACTTTGGATAATCAGGAAAGTTAGGTGTGCTGAAATTGTACGTCGTCCATACACCTGATGGATCTGAACCTTCAGACACAGCAAAAAGTAAATTATTCCCTTGATTGGCAAACTCCGTTAGTATCCATTTATCATGTTCTTGATCATATAATACGATTGGATCACCCGCACTTGAGAATCCTATACTTGACCAAATAACATTCGCTGCAAAAGTGATTTGCAGATTTCCTGTCTTATCATAAACGGCGATGTCGGTTACATTTACCATTTGCACATAATGCGATTTTCCAACATCTCCAGATGGATCATTTGGCGAAGAGCCCGAAGTAATTCCATCTATGTTAACGATTGGGTCAACTGAAAGAGACTTGTTAGAATTATAGTTTTTTTGTCGAATTGGATCAGGACCAGCATGTTCCATTTCTGGAGCAAGGGCTCTATTTTTCATTCTATTAGAAAAATTCGCTGGAGCTTTCCAATTGGGCTTATACAAATCTTTTTTATCAAGATTGGAAGTACCAACAGGGACCATATCTCTAATGGCTTTGGTCTTTCCTGTTTTAATAAGCTTTGAACTGCTTACATCAATAAGGGTGAAGATATCATTGCGATCTTGAGCATCGATAGAAGTGATACTAAAACAC
>CAYNMW010000223.1:0-6431 GCA_964398295.1 uncultured Saprospiraceae bacterium
TTGAACTTAAGGGATATCTGATAAATATGAAACTTGTATCGGTGCTTAACTTCAAAGATCAACATGATCATTCAACAACACAGTTTAATTCTAATCTATCAATTTTGATCAATATTGCTATGTATGTCCATGTTTTGGTCTATCAGTTTTCTTACTTACTCTATAAGATTTCATAAAACAAAAAATAATCTATTATAATATATCAGGTGACATATTCTAGCACATACTGCAATCCATAAATAAGTCACTTTTTCCACTCATATTTAACATTTCAGCACTTGTTTTTTCAGCTTCATATAAAAGAAATTCATAATATGAAACAAATATTATTCGTATTTATATTGATAATCGATATATAATACTGTTTTTGTATAAATATGAAGCATATAAGTACATATAATTGACTTATAAGAATATTATTGTTAACTTATGTATAACTAAACCAATTAGTATGGCAGAACTTTTACTAGTATTAAGTGTATTTGCAGTATCTGCATTATTCACGTATGCATTATATGCAGCTGGAATACTGAGAGAAGACGCTTAAAAGTTTAACAGAATTGCAAATCAAAGAAACGGAGTTTCACGAATGTGGAGTTCCGTTTTTTTATCATCATCCCTCACAAATACCTTAACGTTACTTTAATACCACTCTCGTAATGGAATACGTCATTAAGATGTTAGTTTTATTATACATTAAGTGATATGAAAGCAGTTTACAGTTTTATCCTACTTGCAATGAGTTTACAAATCAATGCTCAATTGATTCAAGACAAAGATGCTCTTAATCTGGTCAGACAATTGGAAGCCAAGTACAATGCATATTCTGCTATAGAAGCAAACTTTTCCATCACTGTAGACATCCCGGAAGAACAACCCATTTTGCAAGAAGGCACGCTGATCCAAAAAGGAGATCGATATTTTATGGAGACACAAGACCAAACAGTCTATTCAGATGGTGAATCAATGTGGTTGCATATCAAACCAGATAATGAGGTCCAAATAAATGATGTAGAAGAAGACGATGAGGGATCTGTCATGAATCTATCTCCTAAAGGAATTCTCGCCATGTTTGATGAAGACTCTTACGAATATGCCATTACGAGTAAAGAAGGTAATATCCATCATATAGAATTTAAGCCAATTGATGAAAATTCTGATTTTTCGAAACTCCGTGTTAGTATTGATACAAAGGCAAATACCCTTGTTGACACAAAAGTTTTTTACAAAGATGGCATTCGATACACCATGTCAGTGGGAGAAGTAACACCAAATGGCAGTTACCAAGATGAACTTTTTGTCTTTGATGCTTCCAAATTTCCAGGTATTTATGTTGAAGATTTGCGGATCGACTGATTCAGGTTTCGAGAAGTTCCTAAGTTAGAATTGTGACATCTATGTGAACATAAAAGACATAATAGAAGCCTCAAACTTTTATGATTTTATGGTTTAAAATAGATCAAACAATGTGCCTCAACTTTCGGAAGCGTAGTAGGGAGAACCAAAATATAGGATTAACTTGTGGATAGAAAAATCCATAAGGCAAGTTGAAGGGATTCCTGATAAAGCCATTCGCAACATTTATTCAAAAGCAAACACAAAGACTTGCAAAGCATGCGATCAATGATCAACATGCTATATTCCAATCCATCGTCAATACTGCTGCTTCAACTCAATTTGGGAAAGATCATCAATTTCAGGAAATTAAAACCCATTCTGATTTCTGCTCTAAGGTACCCATCAGGGATTATGAAGCTTTAAAGAATTACTTTGATCGAGTAAAAGATGGAGAGACAGATATTCTTTGGCCTGGCAAGCCTCGTTATTTGGCAAAAACATCGGGCACCACATCGGGTGTCAAATACATTCCCATCACAAATGACAGCATCAGCAATCACATCGTCACTGCACGAAATGCCTTACTCAATTTTACATCTGCAAGAAAGGATACATCCATTTTCGATGGCAAACTGATTTTCTTATCTGGCTCACCGACATTAACTAATGTAGGTGGTATTGCAACCGGAAGATTATCTGGAATAGTCAATCATGAAATTCCATCATGGGTAAAAGGCAACCAACTACCGAGCTATCAAACCAATTGTATCGAAGAGTGGGAAGCTAAGTTGGATAAGGTAATTGAAGAAACCCACAACCAGGACCTACGTGTGATTAGCGGCATACCTCCTTGGGTGCAAATGTATTTTGAACGCTTGCTTGACAAAACAGGAAAAGCTACCATCAAAGAGGTATTCCCAAATCTATCCTTATTCGTTTATGGTGGTGTCAACTATGCTCCTTATCAAAACACAATCGAAAATCTAATTGGTAAATCCATCAACTCCTTAGAAACATATCCAGCTTCGGAAGGCTTCATTGCTTTTCAAGATACAGTCGAAAACCAAGGTTTACTCTTAAATACCAATTCTGGAATCTTCTTTGAATTTGTTCCCGCCAATGAAATTTTTGAGGACCATCCTACCAGACTAATATTGCCTTATGTAGAGTTGGACAAAGACTATGCGATCATCATCAACAACAATGCTGGACTATGGGGGTATAACATTGGGGACACCATCCGATTCGTATCAAAAGACCCTTATCGTATTATTGTATCCGGGAGAATTAAACACTTCATATCTGCATTTGGCGAACATGTGATCGCTAAGGAAGTCGAACAAGCAATGACTGTTGTTAGTAAAAAATACAGTCTTCAAGTAAACGAATTTACTGTCGCACCACAAGTGAATCCTCAAGATGGCGCTATCCCCTATCATGAGTGGTTCATTGAATTTGAGAAGCAACCCGACGACTTGGATATGATTGCGAAAGAACTGGATGATGAAATGATCCGGCAAAACATTTATTATCAAGACTTAATTGCAGGAAGCATCTTGCAAGCACTTAAAATTAAAGCCCTGACAAAAGGCTCTTTTCAGCGATATATGGAATCACAGGGTAAACTGGGAGGTCAGAATAAGGTGCCGAGGTTGAGCAATGATCGTCAAATAGTAAATAAGCTTGCTAAATAAAACCACTTGTTACCTATAACAAATGGATGATACAGAAATAAATGAAATTCTTCAGAACCCAAAATTTCGTCCCTTCAGAGATTTAACTTTCTTCAAGCATATCTGATCTCCCCCAGTTGATATCAGTAAAGCCAACTGTGGGGTTGCATTCCAATTTTCTAATAATAATGCTTGTTTTACTTAATCTCATTTATTATAACCTTTCATTTCTAAAACTAAATTTAAATTTTAACCTTGTATTTCTAAAACATAAAATGTATTTTAGCCTTGTGTTTCTATATGCAAGCTAAAACTATAGACTACTAAAAACACAAAACGCAATGAAAAGGCAAATAATTGAACTGCTTAAAGATTGGAAAATTAGTAAAAATAGAAAGCCGCTGATTATCCGTGGTGCCAGACAAGTTGGTAAATCTTACACTATAAAACAATTTGGTGAGCAACATTTTGAGGGTAAAATACATATAATAAATCTCGAAAAAAGACCAGATTGGCACGCTGTATTCGAGGAAAACTTGGAAATAAATAGAATCATTTCTGAACTTGAAATATTACTTAACACAACGATTTCAATCGCTACGGATTTATTGTTTTTTGATGAAATCCAAGAATGCCCTTCGGCAATATTAGCACTTAGGTACTTTTATGAAGATATGCCTGATCTTCATGTGATAGCTGCTGGATCATTATTAGAATTTGTTCTCGATGAAATATCCTTTCCAGTAGGCAGAGTACAAATGATGAATATGCATCCAATGTCCTTTTCAGAATTTCTATTAGCAATGGGAAAAGAAAAACTTGCAAAAATCATCAAGGAAGAACCAAAGAAATTATCTGCCTCCATAGATAACGTTATTAAGCAAGAACTGAAGAATTATTTTTTTGTTGGTGGATTACCAGAGTGTGTGAAGACATTCCGAATGTCAAGTAAATTTTCAGACGTTCAACAAATTCAGACGGATCTAATAAATACTTACAGACAAGATTTCTCAAAGTACAAACCTCAAGCAGACTCCAGATGCATCAATGATGTTTTATCTGCTGTATCAGGATCAGTCGGTCAGCAATTGAAATATGTAAAACTATCAAACAAATTCACTGGACCAACCATTAAAAAAGCGCTGGGTTTATTATCAACTGCTAGATTAATCCATCAAATTCATGCCTCGTCTCCAGCAGGACTTCCATTATCATCTAAGAAGTCACCAAAAGTATTTAAAGCAATTTTATTGGATATTGGTTTACTCGTTAGATTGTCAGGTTTATCATTATCTGCGCAATACCATGACAAGAATCTATTAAATATTTTCAATGGCGCATTAGCAGAACAGTTTGTTGGCCAAGAGTTTTTGGCTAATGGTCATGAAAATTTATTTTATTGGTCACGCCAAGCCAAATCTAGCAGTGCAGAAGTCGACTATATCATTCAAAATGGTAGTGAGGTTCAACCTATAGAAGTCAAAAACAGTTCTGCGGGAAGATTGAAGAGTTTACACATATTGCTTACTACCTATCCTAAGGTGAATGAAGCTAAAATTTTGTATGATGGACCGTTTGGTCTAATCAAAGAACAAAAGCTTTGTTTTTTACCTTTGTATTATGCAGGCACACTAGTGCCATAAATCCTTATTGAATAAATGCATTGCCCCCCAGTAAAAAGCTTAATAATTTTCAGAAATAAGCTATTGGGTTTTAAGGCTGAAAGCTATTCCTTTACTTGAATTTTATTCACCTGCTAACACGTCTTGACATAATGATTAGATCTCTTTAGAGTCTTTATTTTTTGATTCTCTAAAGCCGTCATTCCCCGAAAAGGCTCAAAACCAATACAAATAGCAGTCAATTGCGTTAAATCTGTCTTAAAAGACTGCTTTGAATTTGCGTAAAAAAGGTTTGTAACGTTATTTGATTAATCGTACTTTTGCCGCCTTATGAAAATTAGCCTGACAGGTTTGTCCATATTTGTTGTTCTAAGCTTCAGTTTACTGACGTCTTGCAGATCTGACTTTGAACTGATACGCACCAGCAATGACCCTAAAGTCATGTTGGAAGAAGCAAACAAATTTTACGAAGCAGGAGAATACTACAAAGCCATCACGTTGTATGAACTGCTTGTGCCTGTATATCGTGGTCAAGCTGAAGCTGAGGATATCGCGTTCAATTTTGCGAATGCTCATTACAATCAGAAAAAATACATTTCAGCTTCACATTACTTCAAACAATTTGCAAATACGTTTGGCAATAGTGATCGAAAAGAAGAAGCAGATTTTATGGCTGCATTCTCTAACACAAGGATGTCACCAACACACAAACTCGATCAGTCTTTTTCAGAAAAAGGGATTGAAGCTTTGGAGATGTTTGTCAACAATTACCCAGAAAGCCCACGCGTTATCCAGTGCAATGATCTGATCGATGAGTTGAGGTCTAAAATGGAACGCAAAGCTTACGAATCAGCAAAACTTTACTACAAACTAAAAAATTACAGTTCTTCTGTAGTCGCATTCGAAAACATGCTAAAAGACTATCCAGAAACAGAACGTGAAGAAGAAATACGCTTTCTAGTTGCCAAATCAAGCTTTGAATTGGCACAGAATAGTGTTTACCTAAAAAAGGAGGAACGGTACATGGCTACAGTAGAAAAATGTAATCTTTTCTTGAAGAAATTTCCGGATGGAGATAAGAAGTCAGAAATAAGTACCTTTGTAACCAAATCCACTAAAGAAATAAACAAGTTTAACAATGGGTGATCTTAAAAATAAAGTTCAGGGACTAAATGCTAATATCGAACCACGCAACATCAGCACATTGATTGATGGTACTGGCAATATATATGAGTCTCTGGTTGTCATAGCAAAAAGAGCTAGACAGATCAATCGCGAACTCAAAACTGAGCTTCACCAAAAGCTTGACGAATTTGCCACTCATACGGATGCAATAGAAGAGATCCATGAGAATAAAGAGCAAATCGAAATTTCTAAATTCTACGAAAGACTTCCAAATCCAGTAATCATTGGATATGACGAATTCGTCAATGAAAATTTGGAGTATTCTTACCCACATCTAGAACAAGCTGCTCAAGAATTAGCATTAGCAGAAGAGGCTAAGGCAGAAGAATAATATGTCCTCTCTCAAAGGTAAGCGCATCCTACTTGGTATAACAGGCA
This sequence comes from uncultured Saprospiraceae bacterium, assembly GCA_964398295.1. Taxonomy (GTDB): domain Bacteria; phylum Bacteroidota; class Bacteroidia; order Chitinophagales; family Saprospiraceae; genus CALFUK01. The sequence continues at coordinate 6,197 of CAYNMW010000223.1, forward strand.
GTATTGCAGCTTACAAAAGTGCTTCTCTTATACGACTCTTGATCAAACAAGAAGCTGATGTTAAGGTCATTATGACTCAGGCTGCAACGCAGTTTATTAGCCCACTCACCATTTCTACTTTATCTAAAGAACCTGTATTCACAGACTTTATGGAGTCTGATGAATGGTCCAATCATGTCGAGCTAGGTCTATGGGCAGATGTTTTTCTAATCGCGCCTTGCACTGCTACTACCCT
>CAYNMW010000224.1:0-6430 GCA_964398295.1 uncultured Saprospiraceae bacterium
TACTACACAAACCTATACCCCTGCTTCACAATCGGCAACTTCCGTATCCGCTCACCTGTCGCAGCAAATATTGCATTTGTCAATGCAGGCGCAGCAGGCGGCGTACCCGGCTCTCCTACTCCTCCAGGATAATGTTCGTTCTCCATGATGTGTACATCGACTTGAGGAGAAACATTCATACGAACCATATCGTATTGAGGGAAATTCAATTCATTGACAGAACCGTCGTCCCAGGTAATTTCTCCGTAAAGGGCAGCTGTGAGTCCGAAGACAAGGCCTCCTTCCATTTGTGCTTTTACTGTATCTGGATTGATGTATGTACCGCAATCGATCACACAAGAATATCTGTCGATAGAAAATTGTTTGTCTCCTGTTTTAGAAATCTGAGCAACCTGACCGACGATAGAACCAAAACTCTTATGCAATGCAATACCTCGATATTTTCCGTCCTGAGCTCCCCAATTTCCTAGTTCTGCAGCCTTCTCTAACACTGCTGCGAATCTAGGATGGTCAGTCAACTTAGAACGTCTGAATTCGAATGGATCTTTGCCTGCTGCGTGAGCGCATTCATCAAGAAAGCTTTCTGTAAAAAATGCATTTTGAGAACTCCCAACTGATCTCCAGAATCCAACTTGGACTGGTAGCTCATGATTGCCAAAAGCTACTCGCCTGTTTTTCATAATATAAGGTAAGTGTGCTGCACCTTCTATAGTTGCTTCATCTTTAGCTGGAGATGGAGCCATTGCAGGCATGATTCTCGTTATCGCACTATTTGATACTGATTGCAATGCCATCATGTTATCCCATGCAGCAATCTCTCCATCATTATCAACGACAGCTTTGAATCGACTTTTGGCTGCAGGGCGATACATATCATTCTGCATATCCTCCTCTCTGGTAAATACGGTTTGGATTGGAACACCTGGCATCTCTTTCGCAACAGCTACTGCTTTTCGTATGAAATCAGGTTCTGCACGACGACCAAATCCACCACCTAAGTAAGTGGTATTTACCTTGATTGAAGATTTAGCAAGTCCGGTAACCTCATTCACCATATTCTGAACTATAGAAGAACCTTGGTGTCCTACCCATGTTTCTGCACTATCACTATTTACCAATACGGTACAATTCAATGGTTCCATAGCTGCATGTGCGAGATATGGGACTTCATATGTACTCTCGATAACTTGATTGTTGTCATCAGATAAAACGGAAGCAACATCGCCTTCGTTTTCTGGAGTTGCTAAAGGCGTGCTATCCAGAATTTCATTTAACTCAGCATCAATTTTGGAAGAACTCAAATCGCCATTACCTGCATCATCTTCTTCTACCCGCAAGGCCAATGCCGCATTTTTAGCTCGCCAAGTATTGTTGCCAATGACAGCAGCTCCAAATTCAGTTAGGACAACTTTATCAATTCCAGGTCTTGATTCTATGTCATCTTTATTTTTGAGGCTAGTAATTTTACCGCCTATTGTTGATGGATGACGCAAGACAGCATATTTCATGTTATCTAATCTCACATCCAATCCAAACTCAGCACTTCCTGTTACTTTCTCCGGAATATCCAATCGCTGAACTGGCTTACCGATCAACTTCCAATCCGCTTTCTTCTTTAATTCTGGTAGTCCGTCATATTTTATTTCTACTGCAGCTTCAGCCAATTGACCGTAGCTCAATTTTTCATTGTTGCTTGTATTAATGATATACCCATTTTCTGCCCGACAGTCTTTTATATCAATATCCCATTTGTCAGCGGCGGCAGTTTTAAGTACCTCTCTTGCTGTCGCTCCGGCATACCTCATATTATTATAACCATCAGGAATAGATGTACTTCCACCAGTTGCAATTAATGGTAAAGCAGCGTATACTTTTTCCATCATAGAATAACCTTTGAACGCATTCGGTTCTTTTTGGGTCATCACAAATGTGTTTGAATATGGGGATTCCGGTTGCGGGTGAATGACTTTGATTGTAGACATATCAACCTCTAATTCTTCAGCAATTATTTGGGGTAATGAAGTGTATACACCCTGACCCATTTCTGCACGAGGAACTGCAACTGTTATGGTATTGTCTGGTGCGATTCTGATCCACGCATTCAGTGAATTTCCTTCGCCCATTCCACTACCGGAGTATTTTTTAATCTTTTTGTTCAACCAGACTGTTCCTCCAATCCCTACCAATAAGCCAACACCGGCCAAGCCGCCGACACCTATAAAGCCTCTTCTGGTCCACTTCCCTAGAGTTGATCTTTCTTTTTTTTGTGGATGCTCTGCATCACTTTTATGTATATGATCTGCCATAATTTTATCTTTTGAATTAACCTAATAATGAATTTTCTTCCTGCCGCCATTTAGCTGCAGTATGAATTGCTTCACGCACTCTTTGATAAGTGCCGCATCTGCAAATATTATTCATTGCTTTATCAATGTCGTCATCCGACGGATTTGGATTATCATCCAACAATCCTTCAGCAGCTATAATTTGTCCAGACTGACAATAGCCACATTGAGGGACTTGGTGTTGAATCCATGCCTTTTGTATTGCAGACAAACTGCCGCCTTCCGCGATTCCTTCAATTGTTTTTATTTCTTTTCCAGCTGCTGCTGAAACTGGCAATGTGCAGGTCCTGACAACTTTTCCATCTATGAGACAAGAGCAAGCTCCACAAGCTGAGACGCCACATCCATACTTGGTACCAGTCATGTTGAGCTCATCTCTGAGCACCCAAAGTAGGGGCATAGATTCTTCAACTTCTACTGATACAGATTTTCCATTGATTGTTAATTCCATCTCTCAATTATTTTAGATCACATAATATCGTGAAAATCATTCACCTAACTGTAGGTAAAACGCTGATTTTCTTGTTGTATTCTCAGTATTATTGACAATTGATAAGGAATTTGGCTGAGACATCTGGTCGAAAGCAGTCAAAGGCAATATTCGCAGCCATCTTCTGAACCAATTCCACCTTAAAATTGGTTATATATTTGCATTACAAAACAGAAATAAATTAGATATGTCAGCAGCAGAATTAGCAATCGCAGAAAAGGACTTACACAAGAATGGTTTTCTAGATATTGATCTCGATCCGACGATGAATCTTGAAGAAGAAATCCAAAAACTGAAGAAGGAAAAAAACGCCATCATTCTAGCCCATTATTATCAGGAATCTGAAATCCAGGATGTAGCAGATTATGTTGGTGATAGTCTTCAATTGTCACAAATGGCTGCAAACACTGATGCTGATATTATCGTATTTGCTGGTGTACATTTTATGGCAGAAACTGCTAAAATGTTGAGTCCAAGTAAGAAAGTGTTGTTGCCTGATCTAAAGGCAGGTTGTTCATTAGCAGATTCATGTCCACCTCATCTATTCAAAAAATTCAAAGAAAAATATCCAGACCATGTTGTTGTCAGTTATGTAAACTGTACGGCAGAATTGAAGACGCTTACAGATATTTGTTGTACCTCTTCAAATGCACGCTATGTCATCGAAAGTATACCTGAGGACAAAGGCATCATTTTCGCTCCAGACAAAAACCTAGGTGCATATCTACAAAAGGTAACAGGTCGCGATATGATTTTATGGAATGGAACCTGCATGGTCCATGAAATATTCTCTCATGAGAAAATTACAAAACTGAAAATTAGACATCCAGATGCCGAGTTTATCGCTCACCCAGAGTGTGAAGCTCATCTGTTGGAAATTGCTGACTACATTGGTTCAACGAGTGGGCTATTAAAATATACACAAACAAGTCCTGCCAATAAATTTATCGTTGCTACCGAAGCTGGCATCATTCACCAGATGGAATTAAAATCTCCTAACAAAGAATTCATTCCTGCTCCGCCCAATAATACTTGTGCTTGCAACGATTGCCCTCACATGAAGCGAAACACAATGGAAAAATTGTACTTGTCGATGAAGTATGAAATGCCAGAAATCACGCTCGAAGATTGGGTGATTGAAAAAGGTAGAGTTTGTATCGATCGCATGCTGGAAATTTCTGAAAAGGCAGGATTGAATACCAATAACGAGGTGAAAAGTTAAGCGAAATTTCAAGTGTACAAGGACCAATTTTGTTTAATTCAGAAACTACAAGTCTCATCGAGGTTCAATTATTTTAGCAGTGCACACCAATCAGGCTAATATAAATGGAGATGTTTTTGTCAAGTCAAGAATGTATATTTTTAGAATGAGTGAAAAGCGCCGATAGGTGCGATATCTTAGTAGCCCCGTATGCCGAAGGCAATGCAGGGGCGAATTGATCCACGAACACTCAAATTTGATATGATCCGCAGGTCAACCGGATCAAATCAAATTTAATTCGGAGTGATTCCTATTTTAGTAGAAATTGCGATAGTGTATTAAGGATAGATTGTATTATCGTGATTAAACTCTTCCAACATCCTAATCTAAATAATATTGGGTAGGGAGATTTAATGAAAAGGTATATACATGAAGCATTGGCAAATAGTGATTTTTTTGTTGATTTTGGGTGCGGACATCTTTATGATCGTTAATGGAATGAGCAGAACGATCACCAAGCCTCTTATCCTATTAAGTCTCTTCATCTTCACTTTATCTACTCTTGGCAGCACTTGGAAAGATCACCTTTTATTCATCATAGGCTTAGTCTTTGCTTGGTTAGGTGATGTATTTCTGTTAGGAGATGGGAATATGTTTTTTATTCTGGGATTATCTTCCTTCCTAATCATGCAGCTTATTTATTCAATTGTCTTTTTTAGACAAAAAGCAATTGGCATACATAAAAGAAAGGTGCAGTTTATACCTGTTATCGGAATATCAGTTGTGTTTCTTTTTTTCCTTTTGCCTAAGGTAGAAGCTACACTCTATATTCCATTAATCCTCTATTGCTTAAGCATCATGATGATGACCATCCTTGCAATATTAAGATGGAAAGTAACCGGATACAAGCAAGTTGTTGTTGGGGCTTTGCTGTTTATGTTTTCAGATGCTCTCCTAAGCGTAAATAAATTTGGAGGTCCAATTGAGCATGCAGGAATTGGTGTCATGTTAAGCTACGGCTTAGCACAACTCTTCATTTGCCATGGATATCTAATAGGAAGAAGTAAGGTGTAAACATAAAAACCTGTTTTGCTATTGTAACAAAACAGGTTTCCAAATAGATTTACTTTCCTTTTAAAGCAGTAGCTTTTTTAGTTTCTTTTGCTAACAAATAATAGAACATAGCTCTATACTTGTTTCTGTTTTTCGCTCCGAAAGTTTTGATGACATTCTCTACAGCCTTATCAGCTTTAGCGCCCTTTACTCCCAGTTTTTTAGCCAAGAAACCATTCTTCACTCTTTCAATCTCTTTTTTGTCAGATGTTCCTACTTTACTTGCATCAGCACTATACAATGAAGGACCGCAAGCTTTTGCAGCTGCTTTTAAAAGAGCTTGGTCAACTTTTTTGACTCCAATTTTCTCAAACTCTTTGTTGTACTTTGCTAAGCAATCATCTAATTTTCCCATAATGAAAAAAGATTTTGTAATGTTTTATAAATTAAAAAAAATTATAACGTGTAAGGTAATCAAATTTATTGCTTAGCTAAGATTTTTTGTTAAAAAACGAAGGTTTGGACAATTGAATACTGATTTGATTCTTTTTATCGAATTTATTCTTTCATTCATCTGTTTTGCATGAGATGTTCCCATTATTTTTAGAAGTTTACACTCATTATGATAATTGATATAGCAGCAGCAATACTTATACTTTATGGTTTCTATTCTGGATATAAGAAAGGAATCATAAAAACAGCATTTTCAACACTATCCATAATCCTTGCCATTCTTGTGACCATCAAATTGTCACCAGTTGTGATGAATCTCCTTGAAAGCGCACTAAAGCTATCACAAGGTGTAAGTGTAATCCTTGGAATTGTTGTCACCTTTTTTGTTGTACTCATCGGCATTCAGTTTATTGGAGGTAGATTAGAAGGCTTGCTCAAGGCCGTTAACCTCAACTTCATCAATAAAATAGCCGGAGGATTAGTCATGGCTGCTGTATTTAGCGTCTGCCTTGGATTCTTGGTGCAGCTGGCAAATGATCTACGATTTATTACTCCAGAGCAACAGCAAACCTCTATCAGTTATCCAGCATTGGTAACCTTACCGGGACATGCAAAAAAGAGCTTTGCACAGTTCAAACCTATGTTTACAGAATTCTGGGATAAAACAGTTGAGGCGATCGATTCTGCTAAGGAACAAGTGGAGGGTTGATTTAGGTGTCAGTGTCAGGTACTAGGAGTTATGCTCTCTGCTTCCACGGATAATAGTAAGCAATTCTAAAGAATATGATAGGCTTGAAGATTTAGAAAAGCCAATCACAGATCTTAAAAAAAAATAGGTGATCAGCAAATTCAGATTATCGCACAGAGTTCCATTATAGAATTGGCGGA
>CAYNMW010000225.1:0-6428 GCA_964398295.1 uncultured Saprospiraceae bacterium
CCGTGCTATTTAGATGACGCACCTAACGGCGCTTTGAAATTCTCTTAACTAAATGCCATTGGGCGTTTCACCTCTTTGCGGCACATAGGCAGTATCGAGTGTCATAACTCTTATCGGCAACTTTATATTCCCGTTTAGTTATACTTTTACAGTATTATATTCCTGATAAGTTATGTTTTTTGAGTATTGTATTCCTTAAAAGTTATATCTTTACGTCAATATATTCCTGATAAGTTATGTTTTATAGAAATACCATTCATGATAGAACGACAACTAAAGCACATACTCAATAAACGCATCACCGGATCTAAAGCTGTTGTTTTGATCGGCCCGAGGCAAGTTGGAAAAACAACACTTATAAATAAAGCACTGGAGAATAAGGAATATTTATTCTTTACTGGCGATGATCCACAAGTCATAGACCTATTAAGCAAGGCAAACACAGAGCAACTAAAGTCAATAATAGGAGATCATAAATATATGTTTATTGATGAAGCACAGCGCATACCAAATATAGGCATCACCATAAAGCTCATCCTGGATGTCATCAAAGGCGTTAAGATCTTTATTTCAGGCTCATCTGTTTTAGATTTGAATCGACAAATTAAAGAACCACTAACAGGTAGGAAATGGGAGTATAAATTATACCCAATTAGTTGGAAAGAGTGGGAAGATCATATCGGATATCTGAAAGCAGATCAAGCCTTGGAAACACGATTAATTTATGGCTTTTATCCCGAGGTGATCAACAATCCAGAAGATCAAATTGAAATACTGCAAGAACTAAGTCAAAGCTATTTATACAAAGATATATTGGCAATTTCAGGAATACGAAAACCTCATGTTATTTCTAAACTTGTACAAGCATTGGCATTTCAAGTAGGAAGCGAAGTATCGTATGTAGAATTAAGTCAACTTCTTTCTATAGACGCAAAGACAGTGGAGTCATATATTGAATTATTGGAGAAAGCATTCATCGTTTTTAGGCTTAGACCGCTCAGTCGCAATCTACGAAACGAACTGAAGTCGAAGTGTAAAGTATATTTCTATGACAATGGAATTCGAAATATTGTAATCAATCAAATGAGCCCAATAGCACTAAGAAATGACATCGGAATGTTGTGGGAAAATTTCCTAATCAGCGAAAGGATAAAATATATGGCAAATAATCAGCTATATGCAAATTGCTATTTCTGGAGAACCAAGCAACAACAAGAAATTGACTTCATTGAAGAGAGAGATGGTAACATGACAGCGTTCGAATTCAAGTGGAATCCAAAACGAAAATTCAAATTTTCGAAAACATTTACGAACAATTATGAGTCAAAGACTATTGGAATCAATCGAGATAACTTTCGAACATTTGTAGAAGCTGGTAAAAATCATAAGTAACATTCTAAGCAAAAGGAACGAAGCTTTATATTTACTATTCCCGTATAGTTATACTTTTACAGTATCATATTCCTTATAAGTTATGTTTTTTCAGTATTGTATTGCTTATACGTTATATATGTGTCCCTCTCCCTAGCATTCAAACAGCTAAGATCCAGCAAACCTACTCCCGAAAATACCAACTGCCAATTCTGCCCAAATAAGAATAAATACCAACAGAACAAGTACACCATAGAGGATACGGTATTTACTTTTTCCAAATTTTTCCCAAATGAAACTAAGAATGAATCCAGTAGTGAAAAGTAGAACTCCCGCTACAACAAAATCAACATTACTCCAATTAACCTCATCAGTGAATTGCATCGCTACAAGAGGAATCAATAAAATTCCCGCAGTAATTAAAAGTAAAGTGGACACTTTCACTTTGGCTAATTTAATTTCAATTCGATATTCTATAACTACTGATAAATGAACTTGCTGGCAAGCCCTCTTTATTGAACAGTGTGGGTACTCCTTCATTGTCCCAGGCATAACGCACAACTGTTGGATCAGAAACCTCAGTCGATCTGACGACAACAGTCTCCCCTTCTATTTTTGCTGCGCCTGGAAAAAACTGCCCATCGGCTCCTGCAAGTTCAAAACCAGTTAAGCCTGCATCTGATGCAATCAAACCAGAACCAATTTGTGAAAATGATATGCTTGCTTCACCATTTGCATACTTTGCTGATTGGAATACGGGTCCCGAGGCAACTATATCTTTGCTGTAATTATCAGCCAAGGCAAGGGCTGCCAATCGTTTGCCTACATCTTGCTTATTTGCAGGATGGATGTTGTCATAATTACCAATATCCATGGTGACAACCATTCCAGTATGTTCTAATGATAGCGTTCGACGTTGCGCTTCTCTAAGTTGTTGTGACGGCGCATTACCGTAATTAAACGGTGCAATTTGAACAAAGTAAAAGGGAAACATAGATCCAAAACGCTGTCTCCAGTCAGAAATCATAGCTGGAAATAATCTTGCATATTGACTGGCTCTCCCAACATTGGACTCACCCTGATACCATATCGCCCCTTTGATTGAATAAGGCAACAATGGATTGATCATCGCATTATATAAGACAGAAGGAGTATGGGAAATTGTTCTAAATATTTCAGGTCTTTCCAAACTGGACCACCCTTCATATGTATAAAATTGTCCATCAAATAGTTCAGCTGCTGGTCTCGAAATCCATTCACCATCAAGTGAGATATTTGTCGAAGATGAGCTCAAGGTTATTGGCCCATTTACACTTCCGGGACCGCCAGTGTCAATTGCTCTTATTGCTATAAGGTTATTACCAACTTTTAACGAAGAAGCTGGGATCGTATAACTTCTGTTCATATTGTATTTGCCTGCTCCTACCATTTGACCGACAGGATTGCCATTGACATAAGTTGCATCCATGTCATCAATAGCGCCTAGAGATAATTGCAGATCTTCACTTGCATCATCTAAATTGAATTCCTTATACAACCAAAATGCACCATCAATTTCGCTGTTTAAGCTATTGTCGTATCTGCCTGGAAGTGTGATGCTGTGCGATGCAATTGGCTGTTGATCTTGATGATTCTCATCTAAGAGATCTAACTCACGCCATCCAACTTCTGAAGTTGGGATAGCTCTTTTTTGTTTATTCGAAAACCATTGATTTGTTTCTTGTTCTTTAGCTGCATTATTCAAAAAGGACAACTGTTCGTCAAAATCTCCAAGTGTTGCCAATTGTTCTTTGCTGGTCCAAGACTCGGCAGGTGTCCCACCCCAACTTGTATGGATGATACCAATTGGAACTCCCAGCTCTTGATGCAATTCTCGCGCAAAAAAATAAGCAGTTGCACTAAAATCACCAACTGAAGTCGGTGACGCTTTTTCCCATGATCCACTAAATGTTTCGAGAGGTTTAGAAGATTTATTTCTTGGTACGGTAATCATTCTGATGTCTGGATAGTTAGCTGATGCAATCTCATTCGCAGAGTCTTGAATAATATCAGTAGGAGGCCAGCCTTTGACAGGCATCTCCATATTGGACTGTCCTGATGCAAGCCAAACTTCTCCCAGAAGGATATCATTAATGACAATTGTATCTCCATCTGATGAGAGTGTCAAACTTTGTGCACCAGCTGCCTTGGATGTTTTGATTTTTGTTAACCAAATACCGTCATTATCCGTAAGGGTCTTTGCTTCTTCATCCCAACTGGATTGAAGCCGTACAACTTCATGAGGCTTTGCTTTGCCCCAGACAGATACGTAGTCATCTCTTTGCAATACCATATGTTCTGAGAACAATGAATTCACTTCAAAAGTAGGTTTAGGTGCTACCTGAGCAATCTCAGCTACAGGCTTTCTATTTGTTTTGCATGAAATGAGACAAAAACAAATTGCCAGGAAAGGTATTGATAGTCTTGAAATACGTTTCATGTGTTTTTAGATGATGTCTTACAATATACGAAAGCTGAGTTATAATTGAGCTAAGCGTCGTCTGACTAAAACTCTGGCAATTCCTTCCTTCGTGCATAAGGAAATGAGTCCAGATAGCTTAATCGGTAATAGGAATTCAAGCCACTAATGCCAACTGTATCAATTGCACTTAAATTGACGTGACCCTCTTCATTGATGATATGATCAGGTATAATTAATTGCTGTATTTCACCAACAAGCATGATGGTACCGTTTGCCGGAATCGCAATTTCATCGACTAAGGACATGCCTAATTTGAGCATACTTTCTTTTACGAATGGTGCGGTGAATGAAGCACGGTATTCTTCCGTAAGCTTGCAATAGTCAAATTCAGATTCCTGTTTGTCAAATTTAGCAGAAGTGTAATGAGCGCGCTCCATAAAGGATTCGTGAATGTGATTGATCGTATAAACACCAGTCTCTTTGATGTTGTCATAGGTATGTCTAGGTACTACTGTTGTTGGTCTCATAACAAATCCAACCAAGGCAGGATTACTGCCTAAATGCACCACAGAACTGATGATTGCTAAATTAGATTTGCCGACTTTAGATTGAGTGCCGACTAGATTTGCTGGTTTTATTCCAGTAATGGAGTTAATGATATTCAGTCGTTTGATTTTATCTAAAGCCTGAATGTCTTGCTTAATTAAATGCATGATTCAATTTTGTCGGTTAACGGATTTTGTCTCCTACAGAGTCACAATAGTACAAATGAATTGAATGCTATTTTGTTTTCATTTATGGCATAAGCAAAATCCTTACTTTTGCGCTATAAATTCAGAATAATAGATGAAGATCGCGATTGCACAATTAAATTATCATATTGGAAATTTTGAGGGTAATGTCAGCAAAATGCTTGAAGCTGTCAAATGGGCAGAAGAACAACAAGCTGATATAGTTTGCTTTTCAGAATTGGCAACCTGTGGATATCCACCGAGAGATTTTTTAGAATTCGATGATTTCATCAAACAATGCGAAGCTGCAATTGAACAACTAAAAGAGGCATCCAATCAAGTGGCAATTGTCGTGGGGTCTCCATCTAGAAATCCTGTTATTGAAGGAAAGGATTTATACAATTCCGTTTATTTTCTTTACGAGAATGAAGTGAAATTTATCCAACACAAATCATTGCTTCCGACCTATGACGTGTTCGATGAATATCGCTATTTTGAACCAGCAACAGAATGGGGCACATATGAATTCAAAGGGGTAAGATTTGCGCTTACTGTCTGCGAAGATATCTGGAACGTCGGCAACGACAACCCATTATATACAGTCTGCCCTTTAGACGAAATGCTAAAAGAAGAACCGGCCTGTATCTTAAATGTATCTGCCTCTCCCTTCAACTACAACCATGCAGAATCTCGGATTCATGTTTGTAAAGCGAATATTGAACGCTACAACATTCCGATGTTTTATGTGAATCATGTTGGTGCACAAACTGAGTTGATTTTTGATGGTGGTTCTTTGGTCATGAGTCCAAATGGAGAAATATTTGAGGAGCTTCCTTATTTCGAAGAGACCTATAAAGTGTTTGATTTAGACGAAGTGGTCGCTGGCACACAATCAGTTGAACAACCGAAGGATAAAATTCTGGAAATTCACGATGCACTAGTCCTTGGAGTGAAAGATTATTTTGGAAAATTGGGATTCACTAAAGCTGTCATTGGTCTTTCAGGAGGAATTGATTCAGCTGTGACGACTGCAATAGCAGCACGAGCTTTAGGTCCAGAAAATGTGCGTGTACTCTTAATGCCCTCCCAATTTTCTTCTGACCATTCTGTAAATGATGCGGTTGCTCTTGCGGAGAATTTTGGCATTCAATATGACATCATTGCCATCAAGGATCTCTATGATGCATTCATGGATAAACTGTCTCCCATTTTTGCAGACAAACCATTTAATGTCACGGAAGAAAACATACAGGCGCGAGCAAGAGGCGTATTGCTGATGGCTATGTCAAATAAATTTGGAAACATCCTTCTCAATACTTCCAATAAAAGTGAAGCAGCAGTAGGCTATGGAACCCTATATGGTGATATGGCAGGTGGCTTATCGGTGATTGGTGATGTATACAAAACTGATGTCTTCAAACTTGCCAGATACATCAATAAGGATGGAGAATTAATACCAGAAAACACCATTACAAAACCACCATCTGCTGAGTTGAGACCCAATCAAAAAGACAGTGATAGCTTACCTGAATATGATATCCTGGATGAAATATTGTACCAGTATATAGAAGAGCAACAAGGGCCAAAAGAGATCATTGCGATGGGGCACGATGAAGCGTTGGTCAAACGCATACTTAGATTGGTAAACATTAATGAATTTAAGCGACATCAGACTGCACCGGTTTTACGGGTGTCTTCAAAGGCGTTTGGTATGGGTAGGCGGATGCCGATTGTGGGGAAGTATTTGTCTTAGTGGTTTGAGAGAAATGGGTTGGAGCCTCTGCTGAGTCTCGACGACTCGCGAGAATCTCGGACCATTTTTAGATTAGTGTCGCCCACTTTGGGTTTCCTAATTATTTTTTGCT
>CAYNMW010000226.1:0-6393 GCA_964398295.1 uncultured Saprospiraceae bacterium
CGTTCAATGGTCTATTGCCAGTCCCTGGAGGTAATATTGAATCTTGTGGAGATATATTCTTTGATGCCTATGTAACTGGTGGTGGATTTATTGAAACATCTGGTACAGTACAGGGTGGTGATTTAGAAATCCTTGCAGTTGACTTTCAAGAAGGAGATCACTGGATTACATATGTATATGAAGATGGATGTAATAATATAAGCTTATACAAATTTGTCATTACCATCATCGATGAGGTTGTACCTGTAGCTGTTTGTCAAAGCGACATTACGGTAACTGTTACGACTAATGGAGTTGCAAGTATAAATGCAGCTGACATTGATGGAGGTAGTAGTGATGCAGGTTGCGGACCAGTAAGTCGATGCGTTGTAAGAGAGGTTGATTTTGATGCAGGGTTCCTTGGTGTCATCGACGGTTTCAGAGGATATGTAGCAGCAAATGGATGTCAAATAGATGGAGAATTTAGTGATACCATTTTTGGTAAATCAGGTGATATAGTAACGATTGATGTTGTACCATTTGTTTTATGTAAGGAAGAACTAAAAATCTGTTGTCAAGATTTAGGACCACAAACGGTCGTATTGGTAGTAACAGACCCTGTTGGATTATCATCGACATGTCACGCAGAAATATTTGTAGACGACAAATCGAATGCTAGTTTGACTTGTTCGCCTCATACAATATCATGCACAGATGACAAAGATGTTGATGTGTTAAGGCCTGCTGGTGATAACACTATATGTGGAGATGAGTTGCCACTACTTTTTGTAGATGACAGCGAATTCATCGATGGATGTGGTGAAGGTCAAATATTCAGAGTTTGGTTTTTGGATGGGAATGGAAATGGAAGCATGGATGACGGAGAAGCTAGTTGTAATCAAGTGATCACAGTCAACAATCCAAATTCATTTGATCCGTTTACGATTAAATGGCCAAGACACTATAATGGTGAAGTTCTTCCTGGTTCTAATATTGAATGCGATGATGATGACAATGTCACAGAGTCGAGCATAAATGTTGCCATGGGCGATGCGTTCGCCTGTTCAGCAACTGATCCGGGAGATATACCATTGTGGTGCAACACTTCTTGTGGACTCATTGGGTTAAGTTCTGAGATTGACACAGTTACAGCTGGAGATGCGTGTCTCAAATTCATTAAACGATGGACGATCATCGATTGGTGCTTCTGGGAAGCAAATGGAGGCAGTCCAAGTGATGACACAAATGATACAGATAATGATGTCTTCGAACCTGTTGAGGATTGGGCACAAGGTGTTTGCGATGGATGTCCAGAAAATGTATCCCCTGATCCAGTATATTTTAGATATGTCAATTTCGATGAAGACGGCTTCTATACCTTTGATCAGATAATAGAAGTTAGAGACGATACTGACCCATCTGTTACTGTTGACGATGTCGTTGTCAGCACAAGTGGAGGTGCTTCCAGCAAAGATGATGCTACCCCTTGTACGGGAGTTGGCGTTGTGACAGCAACAGCATCTGACGCCTGTGGTGATGAAAACATTTCTGGTGAACTCTTGAATTGGGTGATTGCCTATGATAACGGTACGGAAATTACCACGAGTACAGCCCAAGGCACTGAAGTATCCATTAACACAGAAGAAGGAAGTCCAGGTGATGAACACACTGTTAACTTTACGGTGCAGGATGGTTGTGGCAATAGTAGCAGTGCAATGAGTACGATAACATTTGGTGATGATAAGAATCCTGTTCCTTTATGTATTGCAGGAGTTACCACGGTATTCCCAGAGAGTACTGGTTCTGTTGAGGTATGGGCTGAAGATTTTGATCTTGGTAGTTTTGATAATTGTACTGATGTCAGTTTCTCTGTAGTACTTTCTGGAGAGGAACCAAACTTAGATGCAGCTAATATTACGTTCACGTGTGACGATCTACAAACATTCTTCGATCTTGATGTTTATGTCACTGATGAAAATGGAAATAGTGATTTCTGTACAGTTGGCATACTAATAGGAGGTTCATGTGATTTCGAATCAGGATCAAGTGCGATCATTTCGGGAAGCCTATTTACAGAAGATGGTGAAATGGTAGAGCAAGCTCAGGTGAGTATAGAATCACCTTCTCAGCAAGAATATCCGAAAAGCATGACGACAGACTTAAGTGGTGAATATGCATTTGCGAGTAACCCACTTAACTTTGATTACGAAATCAATGCATTTAAAGATGGTGATTATCTCAATGGGGTAACAACTGCTGATTTATTATCAATTCAACGTCACATTATAGGCTTAGCGCCATTTGACTCACCATATAAGGTAATTGCGGCTGATGTCAATAATGATCAGCAAGTTTCTGTGTTGGATGTGATTGTATTGAGGAATGTAATTCTTGGAATTTCAAGACGTTTCTCAAACAATACAAGTTGGAGATTTGTAGACGAAGCACAAGAATTTTTAATTGTCGCTGATCCGTGGCCTTTTACCGAAGTCCTAAGCTATGTGTCTTTAGATGAGAATAAAACATCTGAAAATTTCATTGGCGTGAAAATCGGAGATGTCAATAATTCTGCTGCCGCCAATACAGCTGCACTATCTGCTCAAACAAGAACGTTGAATCGTCTGTCATTTGCAGTCGAAGATACAGAGGTGGTCAAAGGAGAGGAAGTGAGAATTGCAGTCACTGCAAATGAAGTGAAGCAGTTGGTAGGATTCCAGTTTACATTAGAGCACATCGACTTGACTTTCAAAGGAATTGAAGCTGGAGTGATTGACATTTCTAATCAGAATTTAGGAATACATCCAAATGCAATAACTGCAAGTTGGGAATCCTTACAAGCTATCAATACTGATAATGAAGTCCTATTCACCCTAGTATTTGAAGCTACTGAATCAAGTCGTCTTTCCAAGCAATTGGATATGTCTTCAAGTATAACCAAATCAGAAGTGTATACAGACCTTCTTAATGATGTCTCTGAGCTTGAATTGACCATAGACCAAGACAACATTGGCAAAGTTGTACTGGAACAAAATGATCCAAATCCATTTGTCGATCAAACGATTGTCAACTTTAGCTTGCCAACTGCAGAAGAAGCGGTTTTGACTATCTTCAATGTAGATGGTAAAGAACTCAAGCGAATCGAAGGAGATTTTGCAAAGGGAAGAAATTCAATTCTTATCAAAAGAGATGATCTCGAAGTTGGAACTGGAGTGATGTACTATCAATTGAAAGTAAATGATGTTGTCATCACCAAAAAGATGATAGCTGTTCAATAGAATTAAAAAGGACTGGAGATATCCAGTCCTTTTTTATTCAACTGCTTCTTTAACCTCAGCGAGATCACACTTTACGAACAAGTGCAATGAGACACGCTGTGGTCAATCAGGCTACGCAACATCCTTAGACCGGCTTTGCGTTTATTATTCCGTTGACCTAAGCGAGGTCAAAATATGTCATCATTCTCCACTGACCTCAGCGAGATCATACTCACTCGACTAGCCTACATTTAGGGTGAAAGTTTGAAAAATAGAATCTCCACTTAGGTTACTTTTCTCTTATTACTCTATAACAACAATAAACTGGTAACTGTAAGTCAACCGCACAAAATGCAATTTGTTGATTTAAGTAATAAAAGAATGCTTTAAGTAGTATCTTTATTAATTAGCTCAGATCTGCCTCCGTCAAATTCAGGCCTCAATGTCTTAAAATGTTCTAATGTATTGGATGCAGTGAAAACGAAAACAATAATGCTGGCGTCAAACTATCTATAAAAACCCATGATAGAAAAGGAAAATAGTACTGTAATAGAAGAACAAATTAACTCTATTTATAGAGAATTAACAGCTATCCATGAAGAAGCTAAATCTACGGATATTCACATTTTTATTGAAAAAATTAAAGTTTTAGAGAATATATTAAAATCAAAATCAGTATTCCTGCTGTTGGACCACAAAGGATTTAATCCTTGGTATGTCAGTAAAAGTATACAGAACTTTGGTTACACTCAAGAGCAAGTCATAAATGGGGCTTTAGGTTTGGGATTAAAATCAATTGATTTCAAACAAGTCTATTCTTTTAGACATCTCATAAAATGGGGAAGAGATTTTAGAAAATTGATAGGTCCTGAAAGAATGCTGAAGAGCTATTCTAATGTTTGTGGAATTGCCTTCAAGGACAAGCAAAAAAATCGTAGAGTTTTTATGCTTAAACTCACCTGTCTATGTTTAGATAAAAATCAAAAAGTGTCTCTTTCTCTGATACAAGCTGATGATATTACAGCAATATATAAATCAACATCATATTGGGTAAAGTATATTTGCGATACAGGCTATACACCATTAGTTAGATATAATTTTTCGAACACTCCAAATAAGGAATTTAATACCTTTTTGACCAACAGAGAGTTAGAAATACTAAGACTAGCTGCTCAGCAAAAAAAGAATATTGAAATTGGAAAAGAATTAGAAATATCTGTGAACACAGTAGAACGCCACAGAAAAAATATGATCTCTAAGGTAGGTGTAACAGATATGACTGCCTTGATTACCATAGCGAAAATGGTTGACATCATTTAACAATAAATGACACTCCACAATTGCTGCAATTTATACCAAACCACAAACCTTACATAATAGAATTGTGTATATAAACTAACCGTTACGGTAAGGAAATTTAATGGATATATTTTTGTTCATTAAATTCATAAACATAAACTAAATTCCTTTGACATTATCACCTTACACCCCAATGAAACAGTTTGTTTTCTTAATGCTACAAAGTGAACGCAGTTATTTTTCTATATAAAAAAGTCAAGAAAGCAGGCAATGCAAGAGAAGGAGAAAAGTGATATTATAAAAGAACAAAAAGAAATAATTTTTAGCGTATTGTCTGAAATTCATGAAGAAGCCCAATCTAGGGACATTAATTTTTTTATAGATAAAATAAGAATTTTAGAGAATACATTGAAGTCCAAAACATTATTCATGCTTATGGATAACAACAAATTTAATCTCTGGTATGTCAGTAAAAATATAATCAACTATGGTTACACTTCCGAGCAAGTCATGAATGGAGCGTTGAGCTTAGGGTTAAAAGCAATAGATTTTGGACAAATTTATTCTTTTAGACATTTCATAAAATGGGGAAGAAATTTTAGAGATTTAATAGGATCTGATAGACTGATGCAAAGCCATACTCACATATGTGGACTTGCCTTCAAAGATAAGTTGAAAAGACGCAGGGTTTTTATGCTTAAGCTGACATGTTTACTTTTAGATAAAAACAAGGAAGTTTCTCTTACTTTACTTCAAGCTGATGATATAACCTCATTGTATAAATCAAAATCATATTGGGTAAAGAACACCTGCGATACAGGATACACCCCTATAGTCAGATATAATTTTCCAAAAAATCCAAATAAAGAATTTCAACATATATTGACTTGCAGAGAGTTAGAAATACTAAAATTAGTAGCCCAACAAAAACAGAACATTGAAATTGGACAAGAATTAGACATCTCTGTAAACACAGTAGAGCGTCACAGAAAAAATATGATCTCCAAGGTTGGTGTCATAAACATGACTGCCTTGATTACAGTTGCTTCAATGGCTGACATCATTTAACTACAAAGCACACTCCTTACAATAGGAACAATTAATACCACCTAACAAGCTTAGCCAGATAAAATTGCGAAAAATTAACTAACCGCTACGGTAAAGAAATCTAAAGGATAAATTTTTGTTCATTATTTTCAACTAGTAAGTATAAAACATCTGTAAAATCTCTCTCATATGTTCCCAATAAGTAGTTTGTTATTCTAACACCCCAATAGTGAGCATATTTGACTGCCATATTAAAAACGAGGAGAGGCTTAACACCCTATTAAAATTACTCGATCAAACCAGAATTGAAGCGCTAGTAAACGAGTATGACAATCTGCCAGAAGACTTAATCATACATCTCATTGATAAATCAAGCATTAATCATAATTTCCAACAACTACACTCCCAAGTCCGAAAACTGATCTGGGTGCTAATTGACGATGGTTCAGATAACATCTATCCTGATATCTACGAAACAGCCATCCACCATGCCAAATGGGATACATTGCTATGGCAATGTGAAAAAGAATTATTATTTGTGATTGAGAAATGCTGTATTGTCGACAATTTAATTGTCAATTCAATTGAAGATGAATAGGAAGGACTTTACCGCTAAGTCCTTTTCTATTCTTCTTTGATCATTTTGTAATATAAACAGCCTGAAACTTCCTTTAACTTACGAGAGAAAGAATAACGCTAACGGGATTTTTGGATATCCCCAATTTTAGGTAGAGTTGAACAGTTCTAATTTGCTAGGTAATTTGTCACTATTTCCTCTAAAAATAGATATCACTCCGAATTAAATTTGACATGA
>CAYNMW010000227.1:0-6387 GCA_964398295.1 uncultured Saprospiraceae bacterium
TTGCTTTTTAAATCCTCTGTATTATAATTTACCAATTCGTCTGCTCCTGAATTTTTGCAAAGCGCCAATTTTTCATCTGTTGACGCAGCAGCAATAACTTTTGCTCCCAATAATTTTCCTAATTCAACAGCCGCTAAACCTACTCCACCAGAAGCACCTAAAACCAACAAACTTTCTCCCTCCTTGATTTGAGCTCTTTCTTGCAATGCATATAGTGAAGTGCTATAGGTATAAAGAAAACAAGCAGCTTTATCAAAGGGGATTTCTTTTGGCTTAGGCATGGCGAAGTGTTCATCGATCGCAGCAAATTCTGCAAAACCACCCCATGGACTCATTCCTATCACTTCGTCTCCGACTGCATAGTGCTTTACCTCTTCTCCTACTTCAACTACTACTCCTGAAATATCGCTTCCAGGTGAGAAAGGTGGCTCAGGTTTAAATTGGTATAAACCACGAATAATTAAGGTGTCAGGAAAATTGACACTGCAAGCATGGACCTTAACCAGGATTTGATTTTTTGCAATACTGGGTTTTGGTGTCTCCAATAATTGAAGTTCACTTGGAGGTCCATATTTTGTACAAAGGATGGCTTTCATAAGATGTATTTATTGAATGTAGCTCAATTAAGTCATTATTATATTCACTTATCAGCTCAAATGCTGCGCTTATCAATTAGTAGATTAAAATACCAAAAAGAATTTCTTTCTTAGTTCATCACTCCGCTAATAGAATTTACATTCTTTAACTACTAAACTATTACTTTATATGAAATTTAATACTGCTTTAAGAAGCATTTGTTTGCTTTTGTTTTTCTCCCCTTTTATATCTCAAGCACAAGAAATTACTTTGCAATTTGCCAATCCTAATCTTGACTCGAATCAAGCAACATTATGTTTAGATGTTGAGGCCCATTCAAATCAGGCTGATGTTTTCCTTGATCAATTGAATGTTAGATTTTTTGTTGATGATGGTCAGTTGAGCTTAGACAAACTACAAAATCCTGATCCTAGCATGTTTCTCCAATTTGGAAATAACAGTGTAACAGGCTCTAATCAGGATCCTTTTGGATTTTCTGGCGATTTCATTTATGTGACTGATAATTTATCTCGAGTTGGAAATCAAGGATTGGAACTTGGAGTAGGTGCTAATAACTGGACCTATTTATTTGAAGCTTGCTTTGATATCAATCCCAACATTGATATTGAAAACATAGATGAATTTTGTCCAAGTCTGGTTTGGGATTTAAATGAAGATAGTAGCGGTGGATTTTCTGGCGGCTCAGAGGGTGTACAAGCTTTGGCATTAAATCCGAGTGGTGGCCAATCCTTGTTTCTCGATGAAATGGTCCATCAATTTAATTGGGATTACAGTGCATCAGGTGGAACCTTCGGAGGACCTACAACAGATGATTGCTTTGATGTAGCTGCATGTGTCAACTTCGATGTCAAAGTATACCTAGAAGGTGCTTTGCTTAAGGCAAGTAACAATCCTTTATACAATGATCAAATGAGAACAGACTTAAATGACTTAGGCTTATTACCTGGTCAAACTTATGTAAGTCCATTCTTTGGAAATAGTTATAACCCTGCTGGGCAGCCTTATGATGGAGCTCCTTGGAATTATAATGGCACTGAAGGAGACGCTTTTGATTCTAATGGTAATCCAAACAATGCAGATGCTGGTTATCCAAGCAATGTGGTTGACTGGGTACTGGTTTCTTTAAGAACGAATATCCCAGCATCAAGCGAAGTGTTCAAAGCAGCATGCTTCTTATTAGAAGATGGCACCATTCAATTTATGGATGATGAATATTGTTCCCTAACAGAGACATCCTATTATATCGTAGTTGAACACAGAAATCATTTGTTAGTAATGACCGAAGACCCTGTGACGGTGAATAATGGAGTTCTTGCTTTTGACTTTACACAAAATCAAAGTTACGTTGACATTTTTGGTATCGGAAATGGACAAAACTATGGAACTACAGATTCTGGTCAAAATGTATTTGCCATGATTGGCGGAAACTTTAATCAACAAATTCCAGGAGCATCTGCTACTGATGTAAATGTAAATGATAAAGTCATTTGGCAACAGAACAATAATCTGTTTGGTATATATACATTAGGTGATGGCAACTTAAGTGGAGACACGAACGTGAATGATCTTGTAGTGTTCCAAAAAAACAATAACAAATTTTCAAGTGTGCCCTACTAAGTAAAAAAAAGTATTCGCATTAAAGCTTGAGGCTTAATTGAGATTTAGAAAATATTATATGGGGGCATGCATTATTTTTTACATTTCAATTCTTCCTCAGGCTTTTTTTACCTTTTGAATTCAATAAGGATCATTCTATTTACTCGGAATGATTTAATGACACTACAAGTGATCCGTTAGGAGCCCAAGATTTACCGTTAGTCTTCTTAAGTTTGCCTTTACTCTGCTATTGCAGTATCTCAGCATAAAGCCAAGTAAGTTTGAAGTATAAATCAATGAAAACCCCATGAATTTATACGTAAAACTAATTGCCATCGGTTTAGGACTCCTACTTCAATCACCTATTTTAAACGCACAATGTGCTCCAGCATCTTGCCTAACAGACATGCTTGATTTTAGCACCGCTATTGATCCAGCTACAGGTTCAACACTAGCTTCGTCATCAGGCATAACAGCTGTTCAAGATCCATTATGGATTCTTACTTCAGCACCCACCAATAATGGTCCCGTAAATCTAGGTTCACCTGCATTTGTTATAAATACCTATAGTGCTTGGGATGATATGCCACCCTTATCAAGTCCTCCATCAAAATATATCTCTGCCTTTTTAGATGCAGGTTCAAATGAATCAACGCCAGCTGCAAGTCCCTATGTCTTCGAAAGGAAAATTTGTGTCTGTGGCTCAAATACAACCGTGAGTGTACAGGACTTCGTTCATGTGGATAATCAATTAAGTTTAAAACTCTTGGGACCTGGTCTTGGAGCTGGTGTAAACTTGTCCAACTACAATTCTACCGTAGTTGCCAATTTCGTCAATCCTCCAGAGGATGATGGTACGGTAAACAATATTGTATTGCAAGCCAATAGTACATATATCCTTAGAGCAGAAATGATCAATGATAATAGTGGAAGTCCAATGGGCTTAAATATCAATGGCAAAATCATAGCAGATCAACCTGTCCTTTCAGTTGGTTCTTGTTGTAATAATGGAGCCTTCATTTCAGGATACAAATTTCTGGATGAAGATTGCGATGGATTTCAAGGGCCAGGAGAACCAACTGATGCAGGATGGGTAATGGTCTTGAAAGATAATTTGGGCATACCCGTTCAAACTGCCACTACGGATATCAGTGGTTACTATTTTTTCAATATTACAACTCCAGGCACTTATACTGTAGAAGAACAAAGCCCTTTACCGACTGGATTTTCCCAGACCTTCCCTTCGTCACCTTCTTTTCATACGGTCAACATAACGGGTGCTGAAATAATCTCAAATTTAAACTTTGGTAATTGCTGTCCGGACTGTCAAGTGTTTCAATCAAACGCTGGGTCTGTAGGGTTCACTTTTTCATCAGTAGGCACTCAAGTTACGATTAGCCCTACTGGTTTATCAGCATTAGAAACTTATGGGGTTGATATAAATTGTAATGGTATTTTTGAAATAAATAACATAGCTGGAAATAGTCCAGTCACTCATACATTTCCACACACTGGACGATTTGATGTAAAACTAAAAGTTACAGCAATTAAATGCGGTAAACCCTGTGGCTTAGAATTCGAATATTCCACTAAGCTTACACCCGATGAATGCCAAGAGACCATTTGCTATGATTGGGAAGGATTGGCTCCCTTTTGTAATGTGACTGATCTTGCAGAATTTGATGATGAAGTCTTGGCATGTGGAGATCTGGTTTTTGGCTTTCCAGGGATTGGTAAATGGGATGGGGCCAATTTTGTATCATATGAAAATTTTGCGCTGTCAAATAGTGTTTACGAAATAGAGCCCTTTCAAGGTAATCTCTATGCCTTAGGACACAATCCCGATTTCTATTTATACAAATGGAATGGCATAAGCTGGTCTGTCGAAAGAACAGCTCCTCACAATAGTCTTCATACTGATAATGCAACACATGATTGGTTTCACGATGATATGATCGCTACTCAATTGGGTTTGTTCGTAGCATTTCATAAAGACAATCCCGTCTTAAATAAAAGCACCCACGAGATACAATATTATAATGGAACTAGCTGGACACAGTTGCCAGATCCAATAGATCCTGTAGGCACCCTTTTCCAATATTTTCAAGTTGGAGAATATGATGACTTCCCAGTAATTCGAGCTAATTATATTTCAGCAGCTTCAGGCGGACACATTTCAATTTTATATTATTGGGATACGCTTGGGTGGCAGCGCCTCACTCTCGATCCACTTACTTACCTTCCTGCTTCGCCGAGCGCAGGCTTTGGAGAAGGAATTAGTGTTGTAAAACAAAAGGATGCAACAAGCTTAGTTGTTGGAGGTTTTTTCTCTGCCATTGAAAATGGAACACAAGGAACCGTTGCAGGTACAAGATTTCTTGCAGAATTTGATTTGATTTCTCAACAATGGTCCTCAATCGGTGGAGGTGCCACAACAGGTGGCCAAGTGTATCCAAGACCTGGAATTATCGATCTAGACCTTATCGGAGATCAAGTATTCATCGCTGGATTTGTTGGTGAAATGGGAGGCATTGCTGTGAAAGGAAGTGCTTGGTATGATGGCAGCTCTTGGAATGACTGGTATGATGATTCGCTAGACGCACAATTTAGAAGTACACTAGCTACTGCATCTCAAGATGGAGAATGTGAAATTTTTATTGCTGGTGAATGTCAATTTGGAAAGACAAGCTTCTGTTGTGTCTATGATGATCTCTATCTTTCTGGTGTAGAAACAGGAAAAAAACTCTATCATACCAATGGCAAAATTGAAACAAGCAACACGACGATATCTGCTACGGCTGATATCATTTACAAAGCTGGACAAGGTGTCAACCACAATCCTGTCCATATTGTAAATGCACCAGGACAAATGACTTCACTGGCTGAGGGCTGCGATGATTGTTGTCCAGATGATCCTTTGAATGACTTGCCCTTTTTAGCAGCCTATGTAAATAACCCAAATTATTCCATTACCCAGTATACTTACAATGGCGACTGCATTTATCAGATCATGGATTTTTGTTTAGTCTCTGATGGAACAATATCATACTTCGATTGTCTAGGAAATTTGATTTGTGAGCAATTCTCATTTGGAGGAACCTGCCCCAATGTATTTCCGATAACGAATCCAATTGTATTACAAAGTTGCTAAATCGGAATGTACTAGTTTGGAGTAGATTTTAAACTCAATGAAATACGCTTTCGTGATACGTCTACTTCTATCACTTTAGCATGTACCTCTTGATTTAATTTTACAATATCCAATGGGTCTTTGACAAAGCGATCTGCCATTTGAGAAATGTGTATCAATCCAGATTCTTTAATGCCCAAATCGACAAAGGCACCAAATTTCGTAACATTATTAATGATCCCTTTAATCCGCATTCCAACTTTGACATCTTCTATACTATTAATTCCAGAACTGAATTCAAATGCTTTTGCTGCGCCTCTAATATCCAAACCTGGTTTTTCTAATTCAGAAAAAATATCCTTTATGGTAGGAAGGCCTACCTCGTGTGTTATGTAATTTTGTAACTGGAGGTTTTCACTCAATGAGGGATCAGCAATGAGTTGATCGATTGATGCATTCAGGTCTTTTGCCATCTGTTTCACCAGAGGATATCTTTCAGGATGAACCCCTGTATTGTCAAGAGGGTTTTTTGCTTTCCTTATCCTGAGAAATCCTGCAGATTGTTCAAAGGCTTTGGCCCCCATTCTAGGAACTTTTTTTAGCGTTTGTATTTTTTCAAAGGCGCCATTTTCTTTTCTATAGGCTACAATATTTTTTGCCAAGGCTGGGCCTAATCCTGAAACAAAGGTCAATAAATATTCAGAGGCTGTATTTAAATTAACACCCACTTTATTTACACAATTCTCCACGACGCGTTGTAAGTCATCTTTTAATTTCACCTGATTGACATCATGTTGATACTGTCCAACTCCTAAAGATTTAGGATCTATTTTTACCAATTCGGATAAGGGGTCCATGAGTCTCCTTCCAATTGAAACCGCACCCCTGACTGTAATGTCATGATTGGGAAATTCATTTCTTGCAATTTCTGAAGCAGAGTAAATTGATGCTCCACTTTCATTGACTAAAAACAATTCTAGGTTTTCTGTTAAAGAGGCTTTTTGTAAAAAAGCATAGGTCTCTTTGCCGGCAGTTCCATTTCCAATGGCAATGGCTTCTATTTG
>CAYNMW010000228.1:0-6386 GCA_964398295.1 uncultured Saprospiraceae bacterium
GGCACAGCAATAAAGCTGCTAACCTCAAAAGTTCTTTAACTGTAAAAGTGAATAAGCTAGGATAATATATATTTTCTTTTTAAGAAAGTAAAATGTAAAAGCCTAGCCACTTCCTTTTTACAAATTCTAATCATCACCAAAGAGAAAATTGAAATTCTCATCAATTGAAGCATATCTAAGTTAACAATATCAACTTCTATAATCAATTGAATCTAAATATTTCGATAACCAGGCAAAATTAACTTCTAAGCATTTGGTCGTCAGAGAAGATGGTATTCCCACTTTGAATTACTTCACGATAGAATGACACCTTCGAAATGCTAAATCTGAGGGAGAATCTAAGATGCCAAATTGCATATTATCCCTTAATCCATTGACAGTGAATACGATAGCATATCTCCTTTACATAATAACTTTATCAATATGTAATACATTCAGTATCACATTGCTACTCCTGACGAATCCTCATATATAAAAAAAATCGTTATTTACAATAACTTTTTGCTGTTAGACTAATAGATTATAAAAATCTGTTATATATTGCATGATAATACAGCAAACGGTACTCAAAAGCCAGCTTTTTTTCAATCCCAATGCCTCAAAGATGTAGTTTTCTTATTTTGAGACCTTAGTCGAAAGAGCCTGAGTTTGATAGCAAACTCGGGCTTTTCGCATTTTGAACAACTTTCTCTGTCTTTTACCATACATTAATCAAGCTAATATGTGTTATTTATATAGCACACACTTTCTTGGTACTTACTTTGCACTTACCTTTAAGACTTAAGCGAGCAAAATCCCATAACTATCGTATAAGTGATTCGGAAGATCAGAACATGTACTCTCTTTTTATTCTGTTGCTATCAACTGATAGGTCAGGGTTTAGATAATGTATCCATCAGAGTACTGCTAAATGAATTCCCTGAAGATATCTCTTGGGTATTGGAAGATGAATTTGCAAATGTCATCACTACTTCAAATTTTACAAACTGCGAAGCATTAAACCGCTGTAACAATAGTTTTCTTTTTGCAAATGAAGATTGTTACCGCCTTTTGATTTCTGATTCCAATATCTCAGATGATGAAAGTCCTATCGAGTACGAGGTCTTGTTCAACGGAGAATTAGTCATTTCTAGTTTTTTAACTGATAGCATACAGACACACGCATTTGGATGTGAACCTGGATTGCTTTGTGAAAGTGCGTTTTTACAGAGTGGCGGAAATGACACAATCGTATGGCCACCGGTATCGGATTATTGGGTTGAATTTGTACCACAACAAACGGGGTTGTACCAATTGCTAAATTGTGACCTAAATACTGAAAGGCGGTTTCCTCAGACACAGATGTGGATGTATGAAGAATGTCTGCCGAGAAACCAACTTGGTCCTGAAGGTGCGATTGCCTTTTCAAAAGACTTTAGTTTTTGTCCACCATCCTCAGGATTTAATGCTATCCCCTTGAAGGCGAATCAGTCCTATTTCATCCGATTGTCCTTACTTGATACAATCAACTGGACAGACAGCATTAATCTGACGATTACTAAATTTGATGATAACCCAGGTTGTACAGATCCTAATGCCTGCAACTATTATCCTTTTGCAACAGCAGATGATGGAAGTTGCTATTATGATAATTGTGCTCCAGATCTCACGATTGATCAAGTCGTTTTTGAAGAAAGCATACTCTTCGATTCTATCCAACAAAACGATGTCTGTTTGATTAGGGAAGGTTGTCTTACTGGACCTGGTAAACGTTACATTATTCGCTTTTCTACCCTGATTAAAAATATTGGAGATTCTGATTTCATCATTGGCTCTCCAGAAGAAAATGATAAAGGCTTTTCTAACGACAATTGCCACCAACATTATCACCAGCTCGGTTATGCAGAGTATATTCTTTACGCGGGCAGTGGTGACCCAGAACCAATAGGTTTTAAAAATGGCTTCTGTGTACAAGATTCGGATTGCCCTGATTCTCAGCAGCGATATTTCTGTAATTATATGGGGATCACTGCAGGTTGTGAAGACTTATACGGCAGAGATATTCCATGTCAATGGGTTGATATTACAAATGTGCCAGCAGGTGACTATACACTAGTCGTGCGCATCAACTGGAACCGGTTGTCTGATATCAGAGGATTTGCAGAAAAAGATTTTGATAACAATTGGGCACAGGTGTGTCTCCGAATTGATAAATCACAAACAACGCCCACCATCGAAATTCTTGATTCATCTTGTGATGTTTACAGAGATTGTATGGGCTTTGCCTATGGGAATGCAACCATCGATTGCAATAATGTGTGTGGCGGGACTGGTCATTTTGCAGATATAAACCAAAGTGGTGAACTCGACAAAGAAGATGTCGATGAATACCTGAGCAACCTAGCTTCTTCAGGTATACTTGTAGAACCTTGTTTTGATTTGAATAACGATGGAAGAATCAGTGTTTATGATGCAGTGCTTGCAAGTGAATGCCTTCGAAATGGTACTGCAGATACACAAAGCCACAGTCATTGTTTATTCCCGGCTGGTCAATACCAAGAATTGGATACTGTCAGATTTTCTGTTACTGACTTAGACACACTGAATAAAATGTTGACCATTGGCTATCAAAGCCCACAGCGAGCAATAAAGGCTCTGCAGTTGTCCTTTAATGGAATTGACATTCGTTCTATCGATCAAATGAAATCAAATGGTTTTAAGGACAGAACCAGCGACAATGTGTTTTTATTTGATGAAATAAATTTGCTGCCAAGAACGAATACAGTTGATGATTTTCTTCAGTTGACTTACGCGACTCTTGATGAGAATACATTTTGTATAGCAGGGTCAGAAGTAATCAATATTGAGAATCAACTTGTATTCAGTTTCAATCGTTTTCAAAATGATTGTTCTTTCCTTACTAGTACTACAGATCCTATCAGTGAATTGAACATTAGCGTTTTCCCGAATCCAGCTAAAGATGTTGTACAAGTCACCAGCACAGATAAGCTCATAAAATCTATTGAGTTGATTAAGTCTGATGGTACAATCCAAAAAAGCTGGTCCTCTCTTCGTGATCTTACCTTAGAACTAGGTGTTGGTCATGCACCGAAAGGTGTTTACTTCCTTTGTATTTCTGTAGAAGGCGAACAGAAAGCTTGCCAGAAACTTCTTATCCAATAGGCAATTTCGCTATTTTTGAAAAGCTGTAAATATTTTTTAGGTAAGCGGGTCACCTTTTCTGGCATGCAATTAACTTCTATATGGTACCTATTCTTGACAATACTGAATTAACCCTTGAATATGCACGTGATCATTCCAAGCGGAATGTACTCATCAAAGAAATTTTGGAAAATCCAGAGTTTACTGGTTGGGTGCTTTCGTTTGTGTCTAGAAACGGAGGATCAGAGACAGATGCACAAACTGTTATTAATGATGTTGTATTGAATTTTATTAAAAATGCATTGAAACCTGAATTCAATTTGAAATCATCTCAGGCATATCTTAAGGGCACTGCTAAGAATATTTGGTTTCAAATGTTTAGAAAAAGAAAAGGATTTACAGGATTAGAAAACTTACCTGAGCATGCGGATCATGATACAATTTTGACAAATTTGCTTGATCAAGAAAAGAAAGCATTACTTAACCAATTGTTGGATAAACTTGGTGAAGATTGTAAAAAAGTATTGACACTATGGTCCTACAACATGAGAATGAAAGAAATTGCAGCCAAATTAAATTTTGGATCTGAAGGATATGCTAAAAAACGAAAGCATATCTGCATGAAACGTTTGTTGGCTATTGCAGCAGACAACAAACATTTGTTGACCCAATTAAAAACATATGAATAATTATTTTGATCTCGTTAATCAATATATAGATGGCACCTTGTCGGATTCAGTTAAACACAAATTTGAAGCTGAAATGGAAACAAACGAATCTCTACAGTTTGCTGTACAAGAACACCAGCTTGTCTCTTCAATGCAAGAACAGTTAATTGAAAAAGATATACAAGCATCAATTGATCAAGTTAAAGAAGCAACAGTAACGACTCAAACAGCAAACGTAAAAGATCTACCAAATCCCAGGAGCTCCATTTTTTCATTAAGGAGAATAGCAGTTGCAGCGTCAGCAATTGGTTTAATCGCATTAGCCTTTCTATTAACTCAACAATCTGACCGAACAGCAATGAATAAGGATGCTTTATATGCTGAAGTCTATAGACCTTCCGTTAGTGAAGTTGTGCGAGGTGAGAATGAACAGCAATCAACTAGTAATTGTGATATGGCTCATATAAAAATGGATAAGGGTCAATTTGTAGAAGCCAAAAACTTGTACCAAAAACTATTGATTAATAAAGATGCAATTGATTGTGATTATAAAGCAAGCTGGCATTTGGCATTGGTTGGTTTAATGCTAGATGATGAGCAATTAATGAATCAACATTTGGATAAAATCATTGCCGATGCAAAACATCCGTATCACCAGAAAGCATTGGTAGTGCAAAAGGGTATAGTTGAGAATTAAATTTCTGACAACTCGTATTAATCAGACAGAAGATTTATTTCGAAAAGAATGTGGCTTGGAAATTCTAACGATCAGAAAAAGAAAACTAAGCAATAACATACTTCCAAGTATAAACGTAAGGTGTTGTGCTTTTCCTCTACGATTAAATTGGAAAGGAGACATATCACCAGTAGCTGTAAATCCTGCCCAATAATAAGGATGTTTGTACGGTGGGTCTGCAATGGATAGGTATTCCAGTTTTGCCTTGCGCAGCGCGCGATCTTTGCGAAGTCCCTCGGTTAAATTTTGATAAAAATAACCCATAATTTCTGCTGTAGTTTGATCATTTACAGCCCATAGCGAAGAAATAACTGATTTTGCACCGCCTCGGAAAAATGCATTGTGTAGACTGAATAATCCTTCGCCATGTATAAGTCTTCCATAGCCAGTTTGACATGCACTTAAGACCACCATATCATTTTTAATTTGTTGCGCTTCTATATCATGAATAAACAATTTGTGATTAAGATCATTATCTGTAAATGCTATATGTGATAACTCCAGATCACCTGTTTCTACATACGCATGGGTTGACAAATGCAATATTTTTTTTGCTTTATTTGATTTGTTGAAATTTTCCAATGTTGCAGTTTTTCCACTGATTGGTGTAACCCCAGTTATATCTTGGATGTGTGCTGCTTCTTGTTGATTGAATGTCAATTGTTCATATTCATCACTATGATATGAAGGTGCAAATAAAAGCATATCATCACTTGACAAATCAATTTTACTATACTCCTCGAGCATTGAACTATTTAGCAAATATGAAATACTAAAGTTCTCAATGAGGAATTTACCATTTGCGTATAAGGTTTCAAAAGGAAGATAGCACAGGGCATTATCTGGAACAATGTAAAGATGTTGATACTTGTCCAACTTAGGTGTTAAGATGATATCAGATAGAGAAGTCGAATTGGTAGATAATTCGGCATTTGTATGCAAGGCATTTAACTTTTCAAAACACAAGGCTGTTATTTTCTCTAATTGTTCAAGTTGGATTAGTTCAGTAGAGTTTTGGTCAATGATGTATAAGAAGCAATTAGTATCACTGAGGTAATAATCAAGAATGACTTCTCCTTCTCCCAATTTTGATTGTATGTCTCCGAGTGTAATTGATGTAAAATCGGAATTATAACTGGAAAAGCTTTTTTGGTTTAATTTGATGCTCTCTCTTTCTTTGTAAATTAAATTGGCCAATGAATCTTTTTTAGAGTCTGTAGCCTCCTTAATTAATTCACTTGTCAATTGTTGAATTTTGATGCTGTTTGGGTTATTTGCTGCTAGTTGACGTGACTTTAATTGCGCTTCTTTAATGAGTTGTGTTTTTGCACGTTGAAGAACTTCGAATGCAGAATCTGGGTCTTTATTTTGGTATAGAATATTGAGAACATTCCCATAACTATTATATGAATTTTCAAGAATTCTAATTTTATCATCAAAATAAAATTCATCTCCTTTGATAAACGACAGTTCTGTTATAAGCTGTTGGCCATACTCATATGCTTTATCTAAATCATTGTCATCTAATGCCAAATTCATTAATGCTTTATTTGAATTGATAAGATCTGCATTGTATTTATTTTTGTCATCGGTTAACTTATTTTCAATAAAAAAAATAGCTTGTTTATAAGCATTTTTTGCCTTTGTCTGATTTTTGATTTCAGTATAACCTTGCCCCAGTAGGTTGTATAGTTTTGCGATGTCATTGTATCTCGAGTACGTACTTATATCACACAAGTCCAAAGCAGATTTCAACCGAGCTAAGCCCTGATTAAATTGTTGACTTTGATAAAAAATTTCTGCAATTGTGATATTCAATCTAATTTTTTCATAACAATCTT
>CAYNMW010000229.1:0-6333 GCA_964398295.1 uncultured Saprospiraceae bacterium
TACGCACCGTGCTACAAATATTTCGCACCTAACGGCGCTTTGTAATTCTCTTAACCTAACGACAATGGGTCTCGACCCATTACACGAATAGAACAACAATCAACTCTCCACTCTCTCCAATCGATTCTCTTTCATTTCAATTTCCAGTTGCCTATTGTTGTAGATATCGATCGCACTAAAAATCGCTGTGCGCATGGAGCTGGGGTCCGCCTGATTCTGTCCGGCGATATCATAACCAGTACCGTGATCTGGTGATGTACGTACATAGTCCATACCTGCAGTATAGTTGACACCACTTCCAAAGGATAAGGTCTTAAATGGAATTAAACCTTGATCGTGATACATAGCAAGGATACCGTCAAATTTTGAATAAGTTCCCGAGCCAAAAAATCCATCAGCCGCATAAGGTCCAAATAACAACACACCTTTCTTCTTCAACTCTATGATTATCGGTCTGATTAATTCTTGTTCTTCTTGACCAATTTTGCCATCATCTCCAGCGTGAGGATTCAGACCAAGAATTGCCATTGTCGGTTTTTCTTTACCAAAATCTCTTTTTAAGGAATGGTAGAACACATTAATTTTACGCATGATCAACTCCTTAGTTAAGAGCTGCGGAATTTTCATGATTGGTTCATGATTGGTCACCAATGCTATTCGTAATTCATCAGACACCATTGTCATCAAACTGTTTTTGGCGTTTAGATTATGCGCCAAATATTCTGTATGTCCCGCAAATGGAAAGGACTGTTCATCCATTGTGCTTTTATTGATCGGTGCTGTTACCAGCACATCAATATGACCATCCTTCAAATCATTGACTGCACGGTCGAGCGATACATGTGCAAATTGTCCAGCTTCTGCTGTTGGCTTACCTAGTGTAATTTGGATGTCTTCATTCCAACAGTTTACCACGCTCACTTTCCCATTACTAGCTTGAGATGCAGTGGATAGGTTAGAAAATTGGACGTCCAAATCTTTCACAATATTTTTGTGATACGCCATTACCTTTCCAGAGCCATAAATTATGATCGTATGTCTTTGCAAGGCATCGTTACCTGATATTGCTTTCAAAATCACTTCAGGACCGACACCGTTGATGTCTCCTGACGTTATCCCTATTCTCATATTTTCGTTTAAATTCTCGCTTAAAGATACTCTTTTTGTGTAAGGCTATAAGAAGCTGATTTAAATTTCATATTTTGCTTTTTATTATATGATAAGCAAACGAATTTGTATCTATTGTGCATCGAGTAAAAAAGTACCTGAAAAGTACTTTGAGCACACCAAGAGAATCGCAAAAATGTTGGTAGAATCAGATCATCATATTGTCTATGGTGGCGGTGCAATTGGTTTGATGGGTGCTTTGGCAGATACGGTCATAGAACACAATGGTAAGATTACGGGTATCATGCCAAGGTTCATGAAAGATGTTGAGTGGAATCATCCTATGGTCAATGATATGGTGTACACCGAAACTATGGGTGAACGAAAAGAACTGTTACTCGAGCATGCAGATGTTGCTTTATCATTACCAGGAGGTTGTGGCACTTATGAGGAATTCATGGAGGCAATCACGCTTAAGCGATTGGGTCAAATATCTACAGATATTGTATTTTATAATCAGGATGGTTTTTACGAACCGATAAAACAATTGTTTGCAAGAGCAGTTGATGAGAACTTCATGACTGCTGAGCACATGGATGGTATTCAATTTTTTGATTCTGTTGAAGAGGTCATCCGGCATATCAATGTGGATAGTCAGAAAAAACTAAACGATTTAAATTCTGCAGTTGTCAGATGAAAAAACTAAAACCGTTACAGCCATTTCTCAAACGCTCAGGTATTGAAGCTGGATGTGATGAAGCAGGTCGTGGTTGTTTGGCTGGTCCAGTGTTCGCAGCAGCTGTGGTCTTGCCACAATCATTCAACGATCCCATGTTAACTGACTCCAAGCTGTTGAACGAAAAGCAAAGAAATCGATTGCGAATCCTCATTGAAGAGCAGGCAATTAGTTGGTCTGTAAAAAGAGTGTCTCCTAAGATCATTGATAAGATAAACATCCTAAATGCTTCTATCAAAGCGATGAACATGGCCATTGATGACTTATCAATTAAGCCTGATCATTTAATTATTGACGGTAATCGATTTGAAACAAAACAGAATATACCGTTTACTTGTGTGATCAAAGGGGATTCTAAATATCAATCTATAGCTGCCGCTTCCATTCTTGCTAAGACCCATAGAGACGAGTATATGCTAAGGTTGCATAAAAAGTTTCCGCAGTTTCATTGGCACACAAATAAAGGCTATCCGACCTTGCATCATAGACAAGCTGTCATAAGCCACGGCAAATCGAAGCACCATCGAAAAACATTCAGCGTTTCTATTCAAGAGCGGTTATTTGAAAAATAAGGTGGTTCTGTCATTTCATGAAGAAATAGTATTCATTTTTAAACTCAACTAAATGACATGGAATTATTGATAAAGATATTGATCGGTTTAATTGCTTTCATTCACATTTACATCCTGTGGTTTGAAATGTTTGCATGGGAAACAACAGGACGAAAAGTCTTTAGAACATTTCCAAAAGAATTATTTGGACAAACAAAATCAATGGCTGCAAATCAAGGATTATATAATGGGTTTTTAGCTGCAGGGTTAATATGGTCTTTGTTTATTCAAAATAGCGAATGGAGTAAAAATGTCGCTTTGTTTTTTTTGATATGTGTTGCCATTGCTGGAGTTTATGGAGCAGTGACGGTATCTAAAAAAATCATCATTGTCCAAACTGTACCTGCGATGATTGCTCTCTTACTTATCTTGTCAAAGTATTTTTAAAATACAAAGCTCTTCTTTCATTTCACTAGAAATAGGCTGTCGTCTTATTCTACACATTGATTGTATCTACACGCTATTTAATGAAAGCAATGATTTCAATTTGCTTGGCATTAGATCAGGGGACGAATCTGTTTTATATGATGTCATTTACAATGGAGATCATCTTTTGATTCCTGACAGTTCTTCCAGTAAGTTATTTTGGTTTTATGATAACGACACACTTAATCTCGAATCCGATCCTAGTATTGCAGATGGTTTACCATTTATAGGAGAAGAAATTGGCTGGATAGACAAGGGTCCGAACTAGATGCCTACCTGATATACGATCAGTATGGTCTGGTTGCTTCACATCAAGTGTTTACGATTTTTGATTTACATCAGACTTAAGAAGTATTTCATATGGTTGGGAAGAATTTGAGCTCGATAATTAAGACATAAAATTAGCTAAATGTATGTTTTTTAAGCTTTTACAATTGAAGCTATTTCATATATGAAAAAATATATGTATATTTGCTCTAAGCCTAACAGCTTATATTTTTGCTAAAGCTTTCAGGATTAGTTATCAAATAAACCAATCTGAGGAGCAGGATAATGGACCGAAATCTTTCCTACTCGACTCTTTCTGGAGGCTTTGGCTTTTTTTCTTTTCTCTCCATCTAATTTTATCTTTATTATTTGTTCAATTGGTCTTGACCAATTTGAGGTGAAATGCACGTTGAAGTCTCCTTGAGGAAGATGCAAGAGGGTGAATTCGACTAAGAGCAAACTCCTCCGAAAATATCGACAAAATTTGGACGAATTAACCAACATTCGTATTTTTGTTGCATGTTGGCTCAAAACTTAAAATACTTACGCAGCAAGAATAAATTGTCTCAACAGGATCTCGCAGATGCGATGACCTTACCCAGAACAACGCTTGGTGATTATGAACGTGGCAAGACAGAACCGAACATTGCCACACTTATCAAGTTTTCCGATTACTTTAAATTGAAAATAGATGACCTGGTACGGAAAAACCTGAGTCATTTGGATTTGGAGATTTTGAAAAATCGTGACTTACGGATTCTTGCAATCACTGTTGACGACCAAAATGAGGGCAATATAGAATTGGTAGAGACAAAAGCTGAAGCTGGATACCTGTCGAGTTTTCAAAATCCTGAATTTATCAAAGACTTGCCTAGAATGCGGTTTCCGTCTATCACACAAGGAACATATAGAGGATTTGAGATTAGCGGGGACTCCATGTTACCTATCGAGCCGGGCTCCATCATCATTTGTTCATATGTCGAGAAACTCTCTGACATCAAGGATGGTCAAACCTACATCATTGTAAGTAAAACAGAAGGAGTCGTTTACAAACGAATAAGAAACAATAAAAAGGAAAATAAGTTGTTTTTAATCTCTGACAATGATGCTTATTTACCGTACACAATCGACTATGACGAGATAGATGAATTGTGGCAGTATTATGCTCACCTTAGTTTTTCAGACAATAAGCTTAGTTTTCATTCTATGTTGGAAGAGAAAATTGGTGACATTCAGCAAAAGATTAATGAAATTCACGAATTAGCGAAAATTGATAAATGAATTGATAATGAAATTAGCTTTGAGCAAATTATTTATTTTATTTTTCTCATTAATCTCATGTGACAAAACAGAAGCTCCGAATCTTACTGAAATTCAGGGCTTTGAATTACTAAATGATATAAATGGACATTGGGTAGGTACAAACCAAACAGCATTTGGGTTTTTTGATTGGTTTGCATTCGATTTTAGACCAATATCATCATCTCATAGTCATTCTATCTACGAAGGAGCAACAAATCAAAACATAATTAACTCAGTTTTTATAGCAGACATTGGCGGAGAACAGAAAATATGTGCCAGAAACGGTGGATGGCTTGGGACACAATATCGAGCAACCTACTTTGTATTGGATATTGCCGAGGAAATCCAAAATGAGAAATATTACAGATTAGTAGATGCAGTTGGAGGTGAGGATAGGGCATTTATTGAATTTAGATTTAGGCAAGATTCAATTTTCTTTGATGCCTATAAAGACAATAGCGGTAGTTTAGATAAACCGATACTCCATATGTCATTTAAGGGAGCCAATCGCAATGTAAATTATTCTGCCCCAGCAATAGAACTTTTTAACTATCCATTGGATAAATCAGAAGTGAATTTTAATAATGCTTTTGAGAATTTAATTGACCCAGACTCAGCTCTATTTCTTGAAGAAGAAAATGATCCATTTCCCAAAGAAGAACATGGATATCTTAGTGATATCAATGTAGATATCAGACGTGTTGAAGGTACAGAAAACGAAAAACTACTTTTCTACATCTCAAAAAAAGAATTGGTTTCTTCTATAGGTATTACCAATGATCAAAATATAGATAATACAGTAATTAGAACAATTGATGTGCAAGGTTCAGAAGACAGTTACTTTGTCACATATTTACATCCTGATGAATATTATTTTACTGTATTCTTGGATGCAGACAGCAATGGTTTTCCATCTTCAGGAGACATATCAAGTGTGAGTATGATTAAGACAATTGACCCATTGGTGGTAGAAAATCTTGAATTAGAATTATCTATTATTATAGAATAACATGTCATTGAAAAAAGGTAATTTCATTTGGGCTGACTTATCAAGCTATAATACAAGTAAATCCATCGCCTATTACACATCTGTCTTTGATGCTGAAGTATTCGATGAGGAAGGTTACTTTCTCTTAGCTAAAAACAAATCTGTATTCGCAGGTTTGTATGAAACGCCTCCGTTTTTCAAGAAGATTAAGATGCCTCACTTTTGGATGAGTTACTTCTATGTGCCGTCCATGTCTCAAGCGACTACTATTGCAAAGGAGATTGGTGGAAAAGTTGAAATATCCGATGTCCCATTTTACAATGGCAAAATATCATTAATCAGAGATCCACTCGGAGCGGGATTTACAATATATGATGGACAGGATTTACAATTCTCAAAAGACGTCCAGCATAAATCGATGATCAAAACTGAGCTACACACATCAGATATAGAGAGAGTAAAGCCATTCTATTCGGAAATTTTTGGCTGGAAATATAAAATGATCGATAACGCAACCTATGATGTGTATATTGATAATGAACAGACCAGCATAAAACTGAGACAAATCCCAAATAATCTCAAAGGGAGTTTTGAATATTGGGTTTTAGCATTTAAAGTAGCTGATATAGATAAAGTCAAAAAACGCATAAACGAAGAAGGCGGAAGAATTATAGAAAAAGAAGATAACAAACTCTTAGTATCTGATAACTCCCATGAAGCCTTTTACTATGTTGAATATGATTAGAAGATAATTGTCAACATATGCCTACTGATAATGAATGCCGTCATTATCTGTAATTCATCAATGTTTCCCGAATAAGCTACATTTGTCCTGAATTCATAAACTTGAAAACACTCTCCAAAATAATAGGAATTGTATTCCATCCATTAACGAT
>CAYNMW010000230.1:0-6287 GCA_964398295.1 uncultured Saprospiraceae bacterium
ATTTCGCCGTCGTTTCATCTCTGTCAAACTTGGGATTCATCTCTGCCAAATCTAAACCCAATACCTTTCCCGAAGAAAATATTTCGTTTAAAGACTGCAACACATATGAAGGCTTCAATCCAAATGGACTTGACGCACTGACACCTGGAGCATAAGCGGATGAAAAACCATCAAGATCAATTGTCACATATATAAAATCATGTTGGCCAACAAATTCAACAATGCCCGCGATTGTACTCGTTTCATGATTAACCACGGTGTCTAAAGTCAACCATTCCACACCCTTCTCTTTAGCTATATCAAATAGTTCTTTGGTATTGGACCTCTCCTGAATGCCTACAGGTAAATAGGATATCTTCACTTTATCCAAATCCATCTCTGTCAGTATTTGATAAAAAGGAGTGCCAGAATTAACAGATTGCATTGGAGGTCTTAAATCAAAATGCGCATCAAAATTGATAATCCCAATTGTCGAAGGACTATCTTTTTTAATTAACCAATCATACATTCCACGAAAGTGGGCATAAGCAATATCATGTCCTCCACCTAAAGCTATTGGAAAGATATCTTGATCCAACAATTCACGAATCTCATCAGCAAAAGCAAGTTGAAAATCTTCTAAGTTATCATTGGGACAAATTAATGATCCAATATCTGCAACTCTTTTATTGTCATGATGCCAGGCGATTTTTGCTAAGCGATTGCGAATTGCATCAGGACCGTGAATGGCACCTACTCTACCCTGATTTCGTTTAACTCCTGTATCACAGGCGTAACCAATAATTGCTACATCAATGTCAGCTAAATTTGCTGCATCTATTAAATCAATTTGGTGTACTGCCTGATACCAATATTGTGTGCCAAGTTGTGGATCACAAACTCGACCTTTCCACAATTCTGGATTGACTTTCTGGTATAAATCAGTCGACTTCATTGCCATTAAGATACACGTTATCAATTAGGTTTGAACCAAATGAATAGGGAATATAAGAAACAGATGGTATAGCAGTTGTCATCATAAGGTTTGCTTTATACCCTTTGGCTATGGCACCCACTTGGCCATCAAGGCCCATCGCATAAGCACCATTAATGGTAGCAGCATTAATTGCTTCCTCTGGCAACATTCCCATTTTGATGCAGGCTGTTGCAACAACAAAATTCATATTGCCCGAGGGACAAGAGCCAGGATTGTAATCAGATGCCAAAGCTAAAGGCAAGCCATCATCAATCATTTTTCTCGCTGGCGTGTATGGGATTCCCAGAAAGTAAGAACAGGCAGGCAAGGCAACTGGCATCGTATCACTATCAGCCAACACACTAAAATCTGTGTCCGACATCACTTCCAAATGATCTACACTCAATGCTCCACACTTTACACCAAGCCCTACTCCACCAATTGAATTGAACTGATTCACATGAAGCTTAGCGGGTAATCCATGTGCAGATGCTGCTTTGACAATTTGCTCCGTATCTGAAACAGAAAAATATCCTTGTTCGCAAAACACATCTACATAATGAGCAAGATTTTCTTTGGCAATTGCTGGTAACATTTCACTAATCAGCAAATCGATATAGCCTTGTTTATTGTTCTTGTATTCTAAAGGAACAGCATGGGCGCCTAGAAAGGTAGACCGTATAGGAATTGGAAATTCATTCGCTAATTGTTTAATGACTCGCAGCAGTTTCAATTCAGCTTCAACAGTCAATCCATAACCAGATTTAATCTCAATAGCTCCAGTACCCAAGCGAATTACCTCTTCCAATCTAAGCTTACTTTGTTCATAAAGTTCTTCTGCACTTGTCTGTTGCAACAATTTCGCCGAGTTTATAATACCACCTCCCAACTGTGCAATCTCCTCATATGTTTTTCCTTGGATTCGCTGGACAAATTCTTGCTCTCGATTGCCAGCATAGACCAGATGTGTATGTGAATCACACCAGTTTGGTAAAATCAATCTTCCTGTTGCATCTACAAGTTCACAACCATCTCCTGATGGACAATCAGCCATCGATCCAAAGCTAGATATCAACCCATCTTCTACAAGTAGATACGCACCCTTAATAGTCGGTAAGATCTTCATCTCATCACCCGCAACAAAGCGTAAAGGTGCATTGCGCACTTGGACCAATTCTTTGATATGTTTAAACAGTAATTTCATTTTACATCTATTATGGTAAGAGGTCAGAGAACTTTGCCTCAGGGTTACAGCTCGATTAAAGCTGGCAATCCTGATAGCTGTCAGGACTTTGCCACAGTTTTTAGGATCCTAACTCCAGCAACTCATCATCCACTTCCTCACTTATCGTCACCACCAAACCAGGCCTCCGTTCCATTTCTCTTTTAATGGCAGCCTTCGCACCTTTATTTCTAGCCCATGATCTTCGGGCAATTCCGTTATTGACATCATAAAAAAGCATTTGCTGCAATCGCTTATCTGCTTCATTCGTACCATCCAACAATAGTCCGAATCCTCCATTAATCACCTCTCCCCAACCAACACCTCCGCCATTGTGTATGGAGACCCAAGTCGCACCTCTAAAGGAATCGCCGATCACATTGTGAATCGCCATATCAGCTGTGAACTGGCTGCCGTCATAAATATTGGATGTTTCTCTATACGGTGAGTCTGTCCCACTAACGTCATGATGATCTCTTCCTAAAACAACAGGACCTATTGTACCTTTTGCAATTGCCTGATTAAAGGCTTTAGCGATCGCAATTCGTCCACTTGCATCAGCATACAAAATCCGCGCTTGCGAACCAACAACCAATTGATTTTCTTTCGCTTGCTTGATCCAGTTGATGTTATCTGATAGCTGCTGCTTGATATCAGAAGTAGCAGTAGACAATTGTGCTTCCATCACTTGCAATGCCATTGCGTCAGTAGCATCAAGATCTCCTGATTTACCAGATGTACATACCCAACGGAAAGGCCCGAAGCCATAATCAAAACACATCGGACCAACAATATCTTGCACATAAGATGGATATCGAAATCCTTCTCTGTCTTCATTCATCACATTAGCTCCAGCTCTGGAAGCTTCCAATAAAAATGCGTTGCCGTAATCGAAAAAATAAGTACCCTTTGCTGTATGTGCATTTATTGCATCAACATGTCGTCGTAGTGATTCCTGTACTTGCTGCTTAAATGTCGCTGGGTCATCTCTCATCAGTTTTTGAGAATTTGCAAAGCTATACCCAACTGGATAATAACCGCCCGTCCAGGGAATATGCAGAGACGTTTGATCAGAGCCAATATCTATATGGATTGATTCTGTATCAAAGCGTTCCCATACGTCAACAATGTTACCTATATATGCGATCGATACAATACGCTGTTTGCTTTTTGCATCCTTCACAATAGCAACAAGGTCATCCAAATTTTCTACCAACTCATCTACCCAACCTTGGTCATGTCTCTTTCTCGCTGCCGCAGGATTCACTTCGGCACAAACTGTAACACATCCTGCTATGTTTCCAGCTTTGGGTTGTGCACCACTCATCCCTCCTAAGCCAGCAGTTACAAATAATTTACCTGCTAGACTTTCACCTTCTTTAAGTATACTTCTGAAGGCATTCAATACCGTAATTGTGGTTCCATGTACGATGCCTTGTGGACCGATATACATGTATGAACCTGCAGTCATTTGCCCATATTGGGTGACACCGAGTGCGTTGTATTTTTCCCAATCGTCAGCTTTCGAATAGTTTGGAATCATCATTCCATTGGTAATCACAACTCTGGGAGAATCAACAGAAGACGGAAACAAACCCATCGGATGGCCAGAATACATGTGCAAAGTTTGCTCATCTGTCATCATCGACAGATACTTCATCGTCAGCAGGTATTGAGCCCAGTTTTGAAAGACAGCTCCATTACCTCCATATGTAATCAACTCTTCTGGATGCTGCGCCACATTTGGATTCAGGTTATTTTGAATCATCAACATGATGGCAGCTGCTTGCAGACTTTGTGCAGGATATTCGTCAATCGGTCTTGCATACATGTCGTATTCAGGCTTGAATCGATACATATAAATGCGACCATACTGTTGCAACTCACTAAAAAATTCCTTCGCCAATTCAGTGTGCCATTCTTTAGGAAAGTAGCGAAGGGCATTTCTGACAGCTAGCTTTTTTTCATCTGTTGACAAGATGTCTTTTCGTTTTGGTGCTCGATTCACCTCTATAGAAGGCACTCTCGAATTCGGCAAGCTTGAGGGTATTCCTTGTTGTATATATTCCTGGAATGTCATAATCTGTTTAGTCAAATTTGAAAGCTCTGTTTTGCACAAATTCTACCATTGCATCAATATCATCTTTTAACAATCGATCTTTTTCGAGGACTTGCACTTTCGTGCGAATGAGGGTATAGTTTCTTTCAACCGTTTCCGAAAATGTATTGGGTCTTCTGAATTCTAAACCTTGTGCACCATACATCAATTCGATAGCCAAAATCTTTTCTAAGTTGTCTAAAATCTGATTAAATCGCCGACCAGAAATACTACCCATCGATACATGATCTTCCTGACCAAGAGACGTTGGAATACTATCTGCTGATGCTGGAAAACAAAGCGATTTATTTTCTGACACCAAAGCTGCTGTTGTATACTGTGGAATCATAAATCCAGAATTTAAGCCACCTTCTTTAGTTAATAATTTTGGTAATCCGTACTGTCCTTCCAGCAATAAATAGCATCGTCTATCGGAAATATTACCCAATTCTGCCGCTGCAACACAACAATAATCCAAAGCCATTGCAAGAGGTTGTCCGTGAAAATTCCCTCCAGATATAGCTTCTTCTTCATTTAAAATGATGGGGTTATCTGTCACTGCATTTAGCTCAATCTCTGTTAACTGCTTGAGATGTTGAAAGGCATTTCTGGAAGCACCATGGACTTGAGGTATACAGCGAATAGAATACGGATCCTGCACTCGTGGACAATCAAAATGACTCTCCAAATTATTAGACTCTTTCAAATAATGCCGCATTCTTTTGGCAACATGTACTGTTCCATCAAATGGTCGTAAGTTGTGGATATCTGGATGCAAGGCACTCGCACTTCCTTGAAACGCTTCCAAACTCATTGCGCCAGCCAGATCTGCCAGATCCAATAAATACTCCATTCGATCCAATCCTGCGACAGCATGTGCTAAGATAAATTGAGTGCCGTTGATCAATGCCAAACCTTCCTTTGCTTGAAGTTGCAAAGGATCTAAACCATGCGACTTTAGGACATCTGATGCCTGGACATGACCATTGTCAGATAAAAAATGACCGTATCCAATAACTGGTAAAAACAAGTGTGACAATGGTGCCAGATCACCTGATGCGCCAACAGATCCTTGTACCGGTACTGCTGGAATTAGATTGTG
Source organism: uncultured Saprospiraceae bacterium (assembly GCA_964398295.1). Classification (GTDB taxonomy): domain Bacteria; phylum Bacteroidota; class Bacteroidia; order Chitinophagales; family Saprospiraceae; genus CALFUK01. Next base: position 5,378 of record CAYNMW010000230.1, read on the forward strand.
ATTGACAAAATAAATAAGTCGATCTAGTAATGCCAATCGCACACCTGAATGTCCTTTTGCTAATGCGTGAATTTTACTAAGTAGCATCAAGGTGGACAACTCTCTTGACAAATAATCTCCTACGCCGACAGCATGGGTTAACAAGAGATTCTCTTGCAGCTGATTGATATCATCTTCTGAAATACGAACATCGCATAGTGGGCCAAAGCCAGTATTTACTCCATACACTGCCCTATCTGTGCTCAATATGTTATCAATGTACTCTCTGCCCCGCTTTACTTGTTCTATTGCTGCATCTGACAATTGGATAGCAGATTCTTCTCGCACCATCTTCATGATGTCCTTAATCGTAAATCTATCTACCCCAAATTCTGGCATGTGAACGTCTAATTATTCTTGAAAATACATTAAGTTCTTTAACCCTCTAAATTTCAATAGTCTTAAGCAAATAAGCTTCCATATATGTCTTTCGACTTCATATGCAAGTATACCATCCAAGTTCTAGTTCTCCCTTTCCTTTATTTAATGCGTATGATGGTAATTCATCTGTTGATGATCTAATTCTACTTCGTAATCAAAATGGATATCTGACATTCTATGATGGTCAGCATGGGCATAGTGTTCGTATAATGTTGTCGGCCCATCCAGATTTATTATGGAGAAAAACAGTCCATAGTCTCCTCCAATTTTTGTTCCTGGATTATTTGGAATTCTTTTTATCGGATGGATACGATTTCAACCAAAACAAAGAATGTATCGTCAAGGTTTTCAAAAATATCATTCCACCAAATATCAGCTAACGTATGATTTCTAATGCCATTTTGCACGTTTTTGTGAAAAATGATAAAGCCTCCTGTATATCATCTCAATACCCAACCTTATAATCACTATACTCGTATGCAGCCCTCAA
>CAYNMW010000231.1:0-6278 GCA_964398295.1 uncultured Saprospiraceae bacterium
GCCTCACATATGTTAAACTCGAGACCATCTGGCTCTTTAAATACGATTTTAATGGACTCAATTTCGCCATCATTAAATCGATTACCATCTCTTACCACAAGAGTCCATTTACCGTTGACTGGACCAGTATTCAAATCTTCAAAACATCCGTTGAAGGGATAGTACGAGCCATTGTAGCGTTGGAGATTTTCCCAGTTACTGAGATTTGAATACACATCATCATCAATTGGTGGATCTCTATCTACCATTTCGGTGCAAGCGAGAAAAGTAATATCCCAACTACTAAAATCAGTAATTAGATTTGAACCAGTAATGGGTCCAACAAGCGTAATTGACTCATTGGCTGGACTCATCAATGATATTTCCAAGTCTGATACACTATCGTGTTCGAAGTCCAGTTGAATAGAATCTATTCCTTGGTTGGGATCTGAAAGATCGTCTAGACCTACTCCAGAAACAGTAAAACTAATTGTTGTCGTCTCGTTGTCAATGATGTTTATTGACTCTATCAACACACATTCGTCCTGTGCCAACAAACTAGTGTATGCAGTACCAAGACATAGCATGACCATAGTCATGATATATCGATTCAAGTTAAAATAGTACAGATAAACGTGCATAACACCAGTTTATGGCTATTTAGCTAACGACTTATCGTTTAATAATCTTTTGTTGAAGGACTTCTTCTCTTAATAATAATGTCAGAATATATGTTCCGGAAGGGAAATTCGCTGTTTCGATAGAAATAAGATTAGATCCTTGATCTAATGAAATCTCTTTTTGTAAAATACTGACCCCATTAATTGAATAGACATTGAGTTCAGCTTGTTGCTGTTCAGGAGATTCAAAAGCTAGTGCTAACTGATCGATAAATGGATTAGGAAAAGCTTGCATTGTGAAGTCAGCATTGACCTGTTCTGAGTCAAGAGATCTTGATTCCGTTTCGTTTAGGTTCAATCTTAGTTCCTCTACAACTATAAATTCTTCTTGAACCAGCGTATCGGATCCAAATTCATTGTGTGCGATTAAGGTTACATCAAATGTACCAGGAGCATCATATTGGATGATGATATTTTCTGATGTACTTGTAGATGGTTCAGCACCGGAAAAAACCCATTCCACGTTAGTGGTAAAAGTGGATGTCGAACTAAATAAGATTCTTCCTCCTACATTGACAAATGTATTGGTCTGAATAAATGAAGCTTCAGGAAGAACAGGATCAGCTTCCTCTATTTCAATTGCGCCTATAACTACTTCTGTCTGCACAACTTGTACACCACAAAAAGATTCAAATACCATGTTTACCTGAAAGGTATCATTTGTTGTATAGCTATGCGTAACAGAAGAACCAGTCGCTGCTGCACCATCTCCAAAATCCCAGAAATAACTAGCTCCATCTACAGGAGTAGCAGAAAATGATACTGTATTTCCATTGGTATCTGCGAAGATTTCAATTTCAGGATTTTCAGCTACGCTTATATGGTTTTCTAAAGTCAATGTATCACTGCCATTAATGTTTGTCGCGATAAGCGTCACATCGTAGGTACCTGCATTTGCATACTCAGAGGAAAAGAATTGATTATCACCTTCTTCGTTTGATGCACCTTCAAGAAACCATCTCACTTCAGATGTTAAGGTATCTAAAGACTCAAAGCTCACTGTTTCACCTTCACAGATGCTCGTATTGGATACATCAATAATCGCTTGAGGTTCTTCAAATACTGATAGATCAAATGACCTAATCTCAATTGCACTACTGCAGGAGTTGCTTGCTAATAAACTAACCGTTTGCTGTCCTTCCGTAGAGAATATATGTGTAGGATTTTCAAATATCGAACTGAAATTACCTTCAAAAGTCCAAAAATATCTAGTCGCATTTTGTGTACGATTCGTGAATGCAACTTGGTTTCCAAATGCAGTTCTTTCATATCCAAAATCTACAATTGGAGTTCCAATAACAGTAACTTCTTTACTTTCCGTGAATTGAAGAGTATCAATGGTAACTACTAGAGAAATTTCATGTAAGCCACTATCTGCAATTATAATTGTATCAGTAGCAAGCGTATCTGTACCATCAATAATCCAAATTGCATCATCGTAGTCAGGCGTTAGATTGTCAACGACAAATGCTTGCCCGAGACACACGCTTTCTCTATTTATACTAAAATCAACTGTGTTCGCTAAATCTTCAACACTAGGTGCAAATGCAGTTTCTTCTATCGTGATTGTTTGGGTAAACGCATCAGCACCACAAGAACTATTCACTTGTAAATTTACCGTGTATGTACCAGCTTCATTATATACGTGGACAGGGTTGCTTTCTGTAGAGCTTTGATCATCTCCAAATGTCCAAATCAAATCATTGAATGAAGTGGAGTTATTCGTAAAGCTCGCTGTAGAATCAGCAACAACAACATTGAAATTGGCATTGGGCGCATTAACTATTGTGATGTGTTCTGGTAAGATAAGCGTATCTACACTTGTAGCGTTTCTTGTAACCAGTGAGACTTCAAAACTTCCTCCCTGCACATATAGGACGCTAGGATTTTTCTCTGTTGATTGGTTTGGGATTCCGCCTTCAAACAACCAAGTTCTTTCTTCCGCATTTTCTGTAAGGTCATCAAATGTGGCAATACTCCCTGCACAAAGTGTTCTAGAGGACACAGAAATACTTGCTTGTAGCTCTTCAGGAGCTGAGTTTGGTATCGTGTCAGTCACAGCATCAGCCTCGATGATTATTGCTTTTTGAATAGATTCCGTGCCGCACTGATTGGAACCACTTAAGGTAATGACAAATTGTCCGTCTGTGGTGTATGTATAAGAAGGATTTGCATCAGTGGATGTATTACCATCTCCAAATTCCCAACTAAGGGAAAGACCACTACTGACAAAACTTGACAATTCAACAGTATTATCCGTTTGGCTAATAGTAAAATCTACAGTAGGCAATTCTATTACTTCTAGTGTTTCTTCTTTTACAGTTGTTGTCTCACCATCCTCATTTAATGCAGTCAATGTCACATCATAAACACCTGGATTAGGATAAATGACTACGGGGTTGACACTAGTAGATCGGCTAGGCAACCCTCCTTCAAACTCCCATTGAAAGGATGTGGCATTCGAGGAATTATTTGTATACAGCACAGAATTGCCTGCACATAAAACATCAGATGTTTGTGTAAATCCTGCAATTGGAAGATCTGCTGCGATTGTTATTTCTTTCACTTCGACATCAACTGAACAAAAATTTTCTACAGTCAGCGAAATGGAATAGGTACCAGAATCCGAATATGTATGTGTTGGGTTAACTTCTTCTGAAGTAGTACCATCGCCAAAATCCCATAGGAGTACTCTTGCGAATTGGCTATTGAATGTTAAGTTGACTGTCTTATCATCCTGTTCTAAAATAAAATCTGAAACAGGATTTGGATCGGCTACAATATAATCAGGAACAAGTATTGTATCTCTGGCAAAATCATTAATCGCGATAAGACCAACGAAGTATGATCCAGGGTTTGAAAAACTAACGACTGGATTTTCTTCTGTACTAAATGAAGGGCTTCCGTCTTCAAAAAACCATTCTAGTGATTCAGCGTTCTCCGAAAGATTTATGAATTGCAAAGGCTCATCAGTACAAACGAAATTTTCTGTACTAACAAAATTTGCAATTGGTGGCTCCATGTCAAACTGAATTGGGTTTGTTGTGAAACTTGACCCACAAACATTTGATGCAGTCAGTGTGACAGAAACATTCTCAGAATTGACAAACTGGTGAGTCACAGCAGTCGATGAGCTGGTGAATCCATCACCAAAATCCCATAAATAATCTGTGTTATCTGAAGGATTGTTGATCGTAAAACTGACAACATTCCCTTCCATCAATACGTAGTCAAAATCTGAAGCAGGAATTTGCGAGAAACTGACAATAGCTCTTTTTTCTATAATATCAGTTGTGCCATTGGTCCCATAGATTGTCAATTGTGTATTAAATTCTCCTCCAACGTTGTAAACCACGCTAGGTTCCAATTCGCTGGATACGGCTGGTGTGCCTCCAGGAAACAACCATTGGACACTGTCAATTTCGCCAATAGAGCGATTTCTATATTGGACTGTAATTGGTGCACATTGCCCTATAAATTCAACATCGAAGTCAGCTATAACATTTTCTGAACGATCACATGCAGATAGGCATAAAAACCTCAAGTATCTTCTGTTGATTGTTTCGCGAGATGTTGAAGACCATTCGTTTGTTTGTATTAAAGGTGTAGACATAATGAATCCTGTATTATCAGGATCATGAACGGCTCCAAAATTATGGCCTAATTCGTGAGCAAAAAGCACTCTTTTCCGTTGATCAGTTTCACTATCATTATCTTCAACGACCATTGCTGCGTATTCTGAACAGACTGTGTTGACCCAAGCCAATCCATTAGCAGCAGTATTCCCTTCTCGGGTAATGTCTCTTTTAGTCCAAAGTGATACTTGATCTACAGTATTTGTCCAACCAGTTTCTGACCATTCTCTAAAATCAAGAAGTAAGGTTTCAGAATCAACCGAAGATGTCCATGGATCACATGATTCGCAAGTGGAAACAAATTGTTCTACTAAATTGAATCGAATTTCATCAACAAATTCTGTGTCATAGTTCGTTTGAGCAAGATTCAGTATGGTGATTGCATGCAATTCCACTTCTTCTGCACTTCCATAGGATTGAAACATCAAGAAGTCAGATGCAATTGCCATATCAACTTCAATACAACCATTGGCCGCTGATTTGGTCTCCGTTGCTTGGTCAATCTGCTTTATAAATTGAGCTTCTAATTTTTTGTCCATTCCACACATCATGGATTGGTCATGAGATTGATCTTCTGTTAAGTAGGTGACCACATCAGTTTTGGATGCAGTTGAATCATAATATCTAAGTGGTTCAATATTGATTTCTCCCTCCGTTGTGCGAATGATGCCATGTATGAAATCTTCTGCAATGGTTAATGCTACAAGAGAACCAGGCATTTTAGCGACTGAACCAATGTAGGTTTTAGGTTTGGTATTGTTCAATATAGTTGTTCCGTCCTCGTCTTTGTACCGCAATTGATATTGTGGATCAAACAGAATTGTTTCTTGAAGTTCCAGGTCAAAAACACCAAATTCTCCTAAATCCACTTGAGATCTTCCTTGTAATGATTTTTTTGACTCCAAAAAGATATCATCAAACTGAATAATACCATAGGAGTCCAATATAATCTCCGATTGGTGATTTTGGGCATTTAGACTGGAAGTGTATAAGACTAAAAATACACTCGTAACAAGCAATATGTTAAAAAGCTTCTCCAAATAGTAACTAATTGATTACGAATACGTTCTGCACAAATTTAAATAGTATTTGTTAATGAAATCATACTTCTCAAACATAAACAACAACAAAAATACCAATGTTCACGTATATTACTTATAACTGACATTTTGTACTAATTTTGAACCTATGAACGCTATTAAGACGGTTAAAAAAGTAACACTCCTTATTCTACTGGTCATTTTTTTTGCAGATACAATTGACGCCCAGCGGACAAGAACACGATCTAGAGCTGAGACAGCTGATATATCTGTAACTGACAAGCTTGCATATTCTTTCAATTTAGGGAATCTGGGCTTTGCCGGTGGTGGATTTTCCGTTTCTGGAAAAGGCATGGCTGGTTATAAGTTTGCTGATGCTATAACGGCTGGTGTCCACGCTAAAGTCTTTTATGATATCCAATCTTCTTTTGGTCCTGATATCAGTCTATTTAGTGCTGGAGGAGGCTTGTTTGCCAGAGCAACTATTCTGAATACCTTTTTTGTCCAAGGGGAATATAACATAACCTCATATGACAGTGATCCAGCGATAAATCCATTTGTAACAGAAAGAGATACATACACCTATCCCATGATCGGTGGTGGATATGAATCTGGAAATGGACCTTGGACATATGGTATCATGCTCTTATTCAACTTGAGCGAAGAAGTCAGAGATGTAGCTGTGCTTGGGTTTGGCGAATATTGGATCACGTTTAGCTATAATTTTTGATCTGATTGCGCGCACAGAGCTACAAATGCGTGGAACATTGCGTCTGGTTTGATTTCAAAATGAATCATCAATTCTAATTCTTGCCCAGCTCGATAGTTGATGTTTTGGTCATTCTGTACGGCCCCATTCGTCTCGATTCTTATATTGTTGACTCCTTTGTTATTTGTCTTCACACCCTTAGCCATCTGGGATACCATTGTTGTTCACATCAATA
>CAYNMW010000232.1:0-6170 GCA_964398295.1 uncultured Saprospiraceae bacterium
ATCTTATGATGGGTCACTTTAAAGTTCCAAAGCGTCTCTCCATTTTTACCATTGATGGCCCTCAATTGAGCTGATCTTCCACCTATGATCACATCATCAGTTTGGTCCTTATTTACATCCATAAAAACGGCAGTACCTACCATTTGGTCGATCCCTGCATTCGCCCACAGCAATGCTCCATTTTTACCATTCAGTGCAATAACACTAGAATCAGATTCCACCAATTCATTTACACCTGCGCCTAGGACGATGTCTAAAACACCATCATCATTTAAGTCAGTACATTTTATTGAAGAAGAGGTGCCTAGGGTTTTAAGAAAATTTTGCCAATTGACTTTATTGGCTTTTTCTGGAACACAAGAAGCGCACAGAATACAAGTGGAAAAAAGGATATAGGACAATTTCATTTTGTCAAAGCTAAACAATTAAAAATTTAGTCTTTTGAAATCTTAAAATCTATCTATTTTTTGTCTTTTTTTAATAAAATTTGCTTTCGTTACGAGAATTCAATTTTAAGTTCTTAACTTATGTCAATCGACAAACTATTTGAATAAGAAACTTGAGAAAGACCGTATGTAAGTGTAAAAAAGCACACAAAAGAAGTCCATCTTCTTCCCTGTCTCTATTTAGTGGAATACTGATAGCACTTTTGCCAAAGTGCCCATTCTGTATATTGGCTTATTCCAGTGCAATTACTTTGTGCAGTGGAAAAACCTTATATCCGGAAGGCACAAATTACATGCCTTTTATTGTTTTAGGACTCATGCTTTTTACGCTAGGACTCATCGCATACAACTTCAAAGGTCGTAAGACTTATTATGCGATTGGCTTGATCCTAATAGCTTCTCTTTTTTTGGCTTCTTTCTATTTCTTCGAAGGAAATTACACATGGTATTACACAGGTGTAGTTTTACTTCTTACAGGTGTTTGGATGAATGGTAGTCTTTATCATTTTGTAGAAAAGCTGTATCAAAAATTCAAGAGTTTTCGTAGACCAGAAACAATTACTGCTTTATCAGCTTCAAATGAGAACTGATACTAAAAAAACATTATTCATATTAAAAAGTAAAAAATGATTCCAGCTAATTTTGACTATTCAGCTCCAGCAACTCTGGATGAGGCCTTGTCACTTTTGCAAGAGCACGGAGATGAAGCAAAAATTCTGGCAGGAGGGCACAGTTTGATTCCTATGATGAAATTGAGATTTGCTTCACCTGCCCATTTGATTGACATTAACAACATACCTGATTTATCTACCATTAAAGAAGAAGGTGATTCATTTCATCTTGGTGCAATGACAAGAGAATCGGATGTTGAACATTCAGAAGCCTTGACGGGGGCCTTTCCCATATTCGCTGATGTAACTAAGCTTATTGCAGATCCCCAAGTTAGGAACATGGGAACCATCGGAGGAAATTTGGCCCACGGTGATGCTGCAAATGACCATCCTGCAGTTATGATGGCCCTAAATGCGTCTGTTGAAATAACAGGACCCGAAGGAAAAAGAACCGTAGGTATCGACGAGTTCTTTTTTGGTTTCTATATGACCGCCGTTCAACCGAACGAGATATTAACAGGTATTTCTATTCCAAAACAAAGTGGAAATGTAGGCTCTGCTTATCATAAGGCTGAGAGAAAAGTGGGAGATTATGCGACTGCTGGAGTTGCTGTACAAATCGCCACTGATGCAGATGGGAAATGTACTTACGCAGGAGTGGGACTTACAAATGTAAATGCGGTTCCTATGAGAGCTAAAAGATCTGAAGAAGCCTTAGTAGGATCTGATTTATCTGATGAAGTTATTGCACAAGCTGCGATGATGGCATCTGAAGATTGCAATCCATCAGCTGATCTTAGAGGAGATGAAGAATATAAAAGACATTTAGTTAAAGTAATTACGAAAAGAATGATTCAAAAAGCCATCCAACGGGCTAAATAAATCACTATAAATAATCAATGACAATGAAGAAAATAACAGTAAAATTAAACGGCGCAGAACATAGCGCAGAAGTGGAACCAAGATTATTGCTAGTGCACTTGATCAGAGAAAACTTGAATGCCACGGGTACACATATAGGTTGCGATACTTCCAATTGTGGAGCTTGCACCATACTATTAAATGGAAAGTCTGTCAAATCATGCACCATACTTGCCGTGCAAGCTGATGGAAAAGAAATCACAACCGTTGAAGGTTTAGCTACAGCTGAAGGATTACATCCTTTGCAAGAAGGCTTTAAAGAAAATCATGGTTTGCATTGTGGATTTTGCACGCCTGGAATGATGCTCAGAGCTGTTGAATTATTAGAAAATAATCCAAACCCAACAGAGGAAGAAATCCGATGGGGTATCTCTGGAAATCTATGCAGATGTACAGGCTATAATAATATAGTTAAAGCCATTCAATATGCAGGGGCGAAAATGAGAGGTGATGAATTACCTTCTACTGAACCTGAATTTGTTTAATCGATAAGAAAATAATCATGACAAAAATAAGATGTAAAACATCAAAGGAAATAAGTGGCATGGGTCACTCCATGAAGCGTAAAGAAGATGCACGTTTCATTCAAGGTAAAGGTAATTATGTCGATGATGTAAAATTGCCTGGCATGCTTTATATGGATATTGTAAGATCTCCATATGCATATGCTAAAATTAAAAATATTGATTCTGAAGCAGCTCTAAAAGTGCCTGGCGTTGTAGCAGTGGTTACTGGTAAAGATCTGGAGCAATACAATTTGCACTGGATGCCTACACTGATGTCTGACACACAAATGGTGCTTCCAACAGATACCGTAATGTATCAAGCACAGGAAGTAGCAGCAGTAATTGCAACCAGTAGATATGCTGCTAGAGATGGAAAGGAAGCCGTTATGGTGGACTATGAACCAATGAAGCCTGTAATCGATGCACACAAATCATTGGATGCTGATGCTCCAATATTACGACCTGATAAAGAAGGGAAAACAGATAACCATATTTGGCATTGGGAAGCTGGAGATAAAGAAGCTACCGACAAAGTATTTAATGATGCGGATGTTGTGGTAAAACAAGATATGTACATCCCTAGGATTCATGTTGCTTCTATCGAAACTTGCGGTTGTGTAGCTAATTACAATAAGGTGGACAATCACCTTACGATGTACATGACCACTCAGGCACCACACGCTATTAGAACGGTGATTGCATTAGTTGCGGGACATGTTGGTTTAACAGAAGAAAAAATTAGAGTGATTTCTCCAGACATTGGAGGAGGCTTTGGTGGTAAAGTACCTGTCTATCCAGGTTATGTAATTGCCATTGCTGTTTCATTTCTTACAGGTGCTCCAATCAAATGGATTGAGGATCGTACAGAAAATCTTCAAGCAGATTCATTTGCAAGAGATTATCACATCAATGTTGAAATGGCAGGAACCAAAGATGGTAAAATCCAAGCCACACGTTTTAAAGTATTAGCAGATCATGGTTATACGGATGCTTCTGCAAATCCTTCAAAATTTCCGACAGGATTATTCTCCATTGGAACTGGTTCCTATGATTACGATAATGCATTCATGGAAGCAGATGCAGTATATACGAATAAACCTCCAGGAGGAGTTGCCTATCGTTGCAGTTTTAGAGTAACAGAAGCCGTCCATGCGATCGAGCGAATTACTGATCGTTTTGCCATGGAAGTAGGAAAAGATCCTGCACAACTTAGAATGGAAAACTTCATTAAGAAAGAAGATTTCCCTTGGAAGTCTCCTACTGGTTGGGAGTATGATAGCGGTGATTATCATGCTGGATTAAAATTGGCCATGGATACAGTTGGCTATGATGATCTTCGAAAAGAACAACTAGAGAAGCGAGCCAAAGGTGAATGGATGGGAATTGGTATTTCCACCTTTACGGAAATTGTAGGAGCGGGACCTTCTAAAGATTTTGACATCTTAGGAATTAAAATGTTCGACTCTGCAGAAATCAGAGTGCATCCTACAGGTAAGGCCATTGCAAGATTTGGAACAAAATCTCAAGGCCAAGGTCACGAGACAACTTACGCGCAAATCGTAGCAGAAGAATTAGGTATACCAGCAGAGCACATTCAAATAGAAGAAGGTGATACTGATACGGCGCCGTATGGATTAGGCACCTATGCAAGTAGATCAACTCCTACAGCTGGAGCTGCTGCTGCTATGGCTGCAAGAAAACTGAGAGAGAAGGCAAAGAAAATTGCTGCCTATCTGCTTGAGGTAAGTGAAGAAGATTTAGAGTGGGAGCCAGGAAAGTTTTTCGTTAAAGGAGCTCCAGACAAAGTGAAGACCATACAAGAAATTGTATTTGCATCATATACAAATCATCCTCCAGGAATGGAAGCAGGTTTTGAAGCGACTCATTATTATGATCCTCCTAATCTTACTTTCCCTTCAGGTGCTTATATCTGTGTAGTGGATGTTGATCCAGAGACAGCTGATATAAAGGTGAGAAGATTTGTTGCTATAGATGACTGTGGGCATATCATTAATCCGATGATTGTCCAAGGACAAGTTCATGGTGGATTGACGCAAGGTATTGCGCCAGCTATGTACGAGGAATTGATCTATGATGAAGATGGAAACATATTGAATGGAACCTTGATGGATTATCTTGTGCCAACAGCGGTAGAATCTCCAAGTTGGGAAACAGGTCACACCATTACGCCTTCACCGCATCATCCAATTGGGGCGAAAGGAGTGGGTGAGTCACCAACAGTAGGAGCGCCTCCTGCAATTGCAAATGCCATTGTGGATGCTGTTTCTCATTTAGGAATTAAGCATTTAGATATTCCAATTACACCTTTTAAATTATTCAAAAAATTAAAAGAGGTAGGAGCGATTTCTTAAGTAATAAATTAACGATTGAACCAATTATGGCATCCATTGTTTGGATGTCATAATTGTGTTATAAAAATATAGGTATGAAAACAACCATCACAAAAGTCTTTCAAGTAGATGAGCCGATCCAAAAAGTATGGGAAAATCTAAGTGCTCCTTCTAAAATTGTTACCTGTGTTCCAGGTGCAGCTATAACGGAAGAAATAGATGACAAAAATTTTAAAGGTGAAGTGACCATGAAATTTGGTCCAGTAAAAGCCCAATATTCTGGAGACATTGCCATTGATGAATTAGATCATGAAAATTACAAAATGGTCTTGAATGGGAAAGGACTTGATTCAAAAGGTAAAGGAAGTGCGGACATGCTGATGAATGGCATACTCGTTGAAAAAGATGGTGGCACAGAAGTCAGTTTTGAAATGGAAGTTTCTATCATAGGTAAGCTTGCTCAGTTTGGAGCAAGATTGATTACCGATGTTTCAAATCAAGTCTTAAATCAATTTGTTGATAATTTTAAAGCCAAGCTTGCTGGTGAAGAGGTTAACAATGAAATGAAAGCCGGCTCCTTAGTAGGCTCAGTTGTGAAAAGTAAGTTGGGAGGAATATTCGGCGGCAATAAAGAAAAAGACGCTTAGTGTTTAATCACCCGTCCGAATTAATTCCAAAGCTTGATGCTTTAGGCTATGTGGTAGATGAAGAATTGGCAACGGTGCTGTTTCTCATGATGCAACTAAAGAAGCCTTTATTACTTGAAGGAAATCCTGGAGTAGGAAAGACAGAAGCTGCCTACATTCTAGCCAAATTATTAGATACAGAACTGATTCGTTTGCAGTGTTACGAAGGACTAGATGTTCAGGCAGCCATGTATGAGTGGAATTATCAAAAGCAATTACTGGCGATTAAAATCCAAGAGCAATCAGAACTGTCTGCTGAGGAAAAAGAATCCTTAATTTTTAGTGATGAATATTTACTGAAGCGACCTTTATTGCAATCGATTTTGTCTGAGAAGACTACGGTGCTTTTAATTGATGAAATAGATCGTGCTGATGAAGAGTTTGAAGCATTTTTATTAGAATTGTTATCAGCCTACCAAATCAGTATACCTGAGTTAGGTACGGTAAAAGCGGTTTCAAAACCCATAGTCGTTTTAACTTCGAATCGTACACGAGAGTTGTCTGATGCACTCAAAAGAAGGTGCTTGTATTTTTGGGTTCCTTATCCAGATAGCACAAAAGAGCTTGCAATTATAAAGAAACACATCCCTGAAATAGAAGATGGTCTAGCGAATCAAATCATTGGAGTGATTCAAAAATTGCGCAAATT
>CAYNMW010000233.1:0-6103 GCA_964398295.1 uncultured Saprospiraceae bacterium
TCAAAAATACCGCCAAATGGACTCCGTTTAATCAATTATCACGGCGCTTACGCACTGTGCTAATTAGATGACGCACCTAACGGCGCTTTGAAATTCTCTTAACTAATTGGCATTGGGTCAGAGACCTTTGCCTCAGTTTTCAATCCTAAGCAAAAGGCGTATTCAACCTCATTGCGCCACATTGGCAAGCGGTTACTCACGAGCTTTTGAATAGACCGTTGCTTCAGTACCAATCCTGAGCAAAAGGTGTTTCACCTCTTAGCGGCACATGAGCAAGAGGGAAACACCCGTGATCTTTTTGCATTAGACCTTTGCCTCAGTTTTCAATCCTGTACAAAAGGTGTTTCACCTCTTAGCGAAAATATTTAATTTAAATCCTTTTCCAATTGAATATTCGAATTTGTTGAATTGGTAATAGAAATAGTATGGTTACTACCATTTAATTCACTGTAATCTACAATTTGATAATTAACCGTAGAATTTAAAAACTGACTAATGTTTCCATTACCATCTTTAATGAAAATCAAATAATGCCCTAAATCTCCTTTTATTTGAAAGTGATCAGAAACAGGATTAGGATATACATAAATAACATCATCTTCAACACACACATCTACATCTGAACTAACAGTATTTTCGCAAGAGATCAACTCGCTATCTACTACCTCAAAATTGATACATTCATTACTACAATTACTGCTATCAGATATTGTTACACTATATGTACCCACTGGAAGGTTTGAGAATAAGCCCTGTCCATCATGCGTACCGTCATCAGAATTGATACTATAGGTATAAGGGCCAACACCTCCTGACGAAGTAATTTGTATGTCGCCAGATAGTGCTGCTGCATTGTCAACATATATAGCATTATGGTATACCTGCCCGTCTATTGCACAAATAATTGCCGTTGGCTCCATTATAACAACTTCATCGCAGATCACCGTGAGTTGCGAATCATCAACGCCAGAAATCACATATGTACCTGCAGGCAAATCACTAAAAGATCCATCTTGATTATTTGTACCCACATCAGGAAGAATGGAATACACAAGGTCAGAGTTAGGTGAGTCTGCTAACACTGTAATTGTTCCATCTGCTAAACCGTTGCAACTCACATCAGTGAAATCAATTAATGCACAACTCAACTCATCATTACCACAATTGATCACATTGACAGTCACTTGATCGGTAGAAAATACACCTGTAAAATTATCACTTACAGTTACGGAATAAACCGTTGTTTCTGTAGGACTGACTACTTGTACAGGACCGAATCCAAGATCATTATCCCAAGTATAGGTCAGCATACCAGATCCTCCTGTTGCCAGTGCTACCAAGTCAATACTAGTTTCAGGACTCGTACCGGGTAAACAAAATTCTAGTTCGTCGACTAATTCTATTGTAATTTCATTTACAGTAGGAAGTTGAATGTCCCAACTGACACTCGTCAACTCAGTGCCTTGCAAACCAGTCTGGTATTTAGAAAATTGGCTCAAATCCAGACTTAGTGTATAAGTCCCTTCCAGTAATACTGTAGATTCCAAACCACTTAATTCAAAATGGGTGTCATCAAGTTTAGTCATGATCAGTGCATCAGTGGATAATTCGTTGTTCTCGTACTCCAACAACAAAGCACTTGCTATCGAAGTATCGTCCAACAATTGATCTGTAAATTCTAATATAATTGTGGAAGGATGAACTTGAAGAAGCTGAGCAGATTCTAAGTCCCAGGTAGCATCTAGTGTCGTTTCATCTAAGTATATACTAGTACTCACTGAGACTGAGCCACCCGAAGCATTCAAGGCTTCTATAACAAGATTTGTATTCCCACCACTTACAAACTGAACTGGGACAGAGGTACTACCTGCTAATGCTGGGCCGAAGGATTCCAGTAAGGTAATAGTCCCTATATCATCCTGGTATACGTTAACAAGTGCAACATCATTGTCGAGTAAAAAACTAACATCCAAATCTAATGTCGAGGTACGTCCATCGTTGTTGGAGAATCCAAGATCAGGGCTTATTGCAACATCACTAATGGTTATATTAACATTGCGATTTACAGACCAACTTGTTTGCTCAATTCCTGAACCTGGATTGCCAGCGAGATCCATTATTTGGGACATGTCAACGCTAAACTCATAAGTCCCGTCATCAAAAGTTAATAAATCAAAACTTCCTATTTCAAACCAATCGGATACAGATACTAATTCTATTGGCACCTGACTGATGTCTATTGGTACTCCATCTTTTGTTAAACTGAGTGCCTCAATTGCAACATCCATGATGTCTTCACTAAAATTCATTGTCACTCCTATGTAATGTTGGTCATCTAGACCTCCATCATTAAACCTAACCAAATTGGTAATTGTCGGCGCTTGGGTATCTAATTCAAAAAACTCAGATTGCGTGTCAATACCCGCAATGCCTTCAACTGATTGGATATTTGTAAGGTCAACAATAAGTTCATATACGCCATCTCCGTTTAAAAATGTCCCGAGTCCTGCCAATTCAAATAAGGTATTTTGTGTATTTAAAGATGTTACACTAAAGCTACCACTCTGCACAACTCCATCTATAGCAATCATGAAGCGATCAGGAGTAACTGTTGCTAAATCCAATGGCATATTAAATAGAAGATCAAGAGTGTCAAATGCTGTACCCACATTTCCAACAGGCAGACCGATGAAATCAACTACTGATGGTACCGACAGAAATTGAGTCCATGAAATTTGTTTACCTTCTACACCAGGCGTATTTGTTAAGTCATTAATACCAGTCGTTTGAACAGTAAAAATATAAAAGCCATTCGCCGTACTTACAGCTGAAATATCAACATCGTATGTCACAGAATCAATTCGAGTGATGATGACTGAGTTGTCTATGATATTGGGTCCGCCTTGCACAATTAAATCTAAATCTTCTATCCCAAAACTTGATTCAATAATTGGCTCGCTGAAGCTTACGGTTAATCTTTCTACTTGTTCTGATGTGACTGATGTAGGGAATCCAGTAATCTCTTCAACAAATGGTGGATTAGGATCTTTGCCTTCCCATATAATGGTATAGCTCACTTCGTCGAAGGTGTTAAATTCATCGACAATATGAAATTTATTTTCGTAAATAGGTTCTTTGCTATCAGGTATAGTTACATGTGTTAACCAAACATTTTTCAATGGAATCTCTTGTCCATCACTTCTTGTGACACTAAGTATTTCAAAATTTCCATCGCCTGGATCATCGAGTTTTATGTAATTCCAACCTTGAGCTTTTGGATCTACATGTACCATATTAGTATTGCCCGGCGCTAGCATATCACCACTAAAGAATCCACTAGTTGCTTCGAGAACATCAAAGACAATATTACCCTGTGAAAGATAAATGGCGTCAGGTGTTTCGTTGACATCCTGAAGTCCATTGATCAAAAAGTCATCGACGCCATCTTCATTTGTATACACTGACACAGTGTGTATGAGTTCGTGTAACTCTACCCCACTGATCAGACTCAAGTCAGGATTGCCACGACTATCTAAGTGTACCAGATTTGTTTCATAACTATTGAAGTGACCAAGTAGTGTACTGGTAAAAAACCACTGCCCTACTTTTGCACTCAAGGGATCAATACTACCGAAATCAATATTGGTAATTCCCATATTCGCCTCTTCACCTTCTAGTTGAGTACCGATTAAACTAAAACTAATTGCCAATCCTTTCTCATTATCAATAACTTCAGGTTGGGCTGATTCTATACTTACACCAAGCGCTTCACCAAAGCCATTGTTTTCGACCATCACAGCCAATTCTGCTGGAATGATCGGTTCAACAGGATCAGTCAACGGATCATCTCCATAGATATCTCTTTGCATAAAATAGTGTAGGTATAAATCAGGTGAAGGATTTACTTCCAGCGTGACTGGAAATAATGGTACTGTCACCATCGTATTCGTAAATGGATCTTTGTAACTGATGCTTCCGCCAAATGAATAAGCTACAGGTACTGTAGGTGCTGCACCACTCTCGGGTATGAAAATAATGGATGCCGAACCACTTTGTTGTGCACCCAAAGTACCAGTCCCATCGATACCAGTCAAATTATCCAAACCGTTCAGTTCAATTTCAAATAGGTCATTGCTTAGTACTCCAGCAGGATTTATGATTTCCAAATTCAGTGATAAAGAATCAATCATGTCAGTTGGATGACCATTGAGAACACCAAGTGTACCTTCAAATGCTTCTCTAGTTAGGGTAACTGTTTGACTGATTTGGATCGTTACCGACGCACATACTCCTTGACGGTCTTCGTCTCCAAAATTTTGAATTGTACTGATGGCTTTATCATGCATATCGGCAATAGAAAGATATCCATTATTGACAGCGTATAGATGAGCCTCAACAGCCTCGTCATAATATTGAAACAACAGATTTTGGTCTATTATATTTGGGTAATCGGCATTGGGAGAAAGCACTCCATTATTCCATGCAATCAAGGATTCATTCCATCTAGCAATAAAAGCGCTTATCTCAGTTGCTGGAATATCATATTGTTGAAGAGCTGCAAGTATAGCTGCCTCATCAGTAGTGCTTATTGGAAGTTCTTGTTCAACAAAAGGTAAATATTCAGCTGATAAGGCAAGGATATTCTCATTATCATAAAGTGACTGTCCAACAAATTCTATAAATGCATTTTCGTGAGCTGTATATCCTTTGTCAACTTGATACATATCTCTAATGGCGTTCTTTATAATTTCAGGTAAGTCCAAATTTTCCAATTCATCTTCAATAGATTTCTTTGTGGATGTAGGTCCTAATTCAGATAGGAAAGGTGCTGAACACGTTATCACTGCTCCTACAAAACTCCTAACACATTTCAGTGGAAGATTGGTTACACACCCTAATAAAGCAGCTCCAGCAGCAGGTACAGACCGATCTATTCCTGCAAAGCCAACACTTAGTCCACAAGAGGCAATTTGTGCATAAATTTCCGGCGAACATCCAATCGCAGCTATAGCGATATCCCGCAAGCAGTCAAAATTACCAAAACTACAATCCGATGGTCCGGTTGCAATCGGGATTGGACTTATTGAACCGCTGCCACAATTTGTACAACTCGGAGCAGAAAATACCCCACAAGGACCTCCTGTAGTTCTACCATCAAAACGAACAGATCTAGCTCCAGTTGCTCTTAAAATATTTCCTGCACATTCATATTCATAAATAACAAGCATCACTGTAGCACCACAGCCGCCTCCCATTTCTTGATTGACAATTCTATCTGTAATGCCAAGAAAATCCGAAACCGCATCGGTATCCTCAAACTTTCGGCCTGTTGTAAAACCTGGGTTTTCTTTTCTTTGCATGATGACAGGAATCTGAATGGCCTGCCTTGCAAGTAGATCAGAAGTTACATAGTTTGTAATGAATTCATATTCTTCATCTTCAGGAAGAGACAAGACAACATTTTGAGCAGTAATTAATCCTTCATTAACCAATGTCACATTAAATGAATAGGTATCATTTCCAAATAATTGAGGATAGTCTTCGGGCGCATCAATAGTCACTACAGGTAAGGGTACATTTGTTTCAAATTCCATAACCAAATCCACCTGATATTCATCTTCTACTGTAGTAGGGACAACATCCCAACTAAACGAAATCGCTTGGTAACTTACAAATACTGTCTCCATGATATCACGGCCAGGTAACACATTAATGGTGCCGTCATACCCTTCGTGAGAATCTGATTGCACAACAACTCTGAGTAATCCTTCTGGCAAAGCACCTGCGTTAAAGGTACCGTCTGAGGAAGTAAAGCCGTCTGCGAATACTTCACCTGTAAAGTAATTTGTTATTTTGACAGATGCTCCAGCAACATGAGGTGCTTCTTCCGTAAAATAGGTATACTGATCAACGACATCAATGACAACACCTCCTGTTTCTTCAGAGACTTTTTGAATGATAAAAGGCAGCGACAAACTATTTGCATTCTCTGCAGAAATAAATATCGTACCACTTACTGGGGTATTTAATGGTAAGGTCTCTGTTGGTGTAAATTCTAATATAAGTAATGATGTATCGCTTGAGCCAATAGACGGCATCACTT
>CAYNMW010000234.1:0-6093 GCA_964398295.1 uncultured Saprospiraceae bacterium
GGAGGAAGCTTGTATGCAGATAGGGGTGGAATCTATTGTAGTGAATTCGAATTTACTCAAGGAATTGCATACCAATTTTATACTGGAGGGATTGATGCGCATAGATCCAAAGATTGGACAATCCACAACAATGTATTCAAAGGTATTCGATCGCCAGAAAGTTTATTAGCAGAACACGCCATCCACTTTTGGAGAGAGTGCCAGAATAACACGGTTACTGCCAATCAAATTAGCAATTGTGATCGTGGAATCGGATTTGGATTAGGCGATGATCCCAATAATGGGAATGTCGGTGGATTAATCATGAATAATTTTGTCCACACCAACCGTGATGTAGGCATTGGTCTTGAATATTCTCCAAATACCAAAGTCTATAACAATACAGTAGTTACAGAAAATTATCCGCATTCAATAGAATACAGATTTACAGCAACAACAAATGTCCAAATTACAAATAACCTTGTCACAGGTGCGATACGACAGCGAAATGGTGCAAGTGCAGCATTGACAACAAACCACCAGACATCGAACTTATCTGTTTTTGCAGATGCAGCCAATTATGATTACCATCTTATTGGAAGCCCAGCATCTATTGTTGATATGGGAAGTCTATTGACTGAAGTAAATCAGGATATAGATTGTGAAAGCAGGCCAATTGGTGCGGCAATGGATATTGGTGCAGATGAATATTCATCCTGTCCAGTCACCATTACGCAAAGTGGTACAACAAACTCAGATGAGATTTGGCACGCGTCTCAGGTAGTCAATTCAACTGCAATCATCAGTGCAGATGTTGCATATAAGGCAGGTTCTGCAATTCACTTGTCAAACGGATTTAGTGTAGAATCGTCGTATATCTTTACTGCGTTGATAGAAACATGTCAGTAGAAAACTCTACCTAGTATTGAATAAATATAATCGTAGGGAGATTAAAAAACACAAGCGGTTCGAAATCTATGTAGCCCAGGGATTTCTTCGTCGACTAGTTAAACCGCTTAGTCGAAGTGCAGAAACTCAGAATGTTCTATTCAATGTTTAAAAAGTAAACCATTGATATGAGCATTTTCAGAGTCATCCTATCCATAATTTTTCCACCACTCGCTGTCCTAGATAAAGGCTGTGGATCCATTCTTATTACCTTGTTATTGACAATCTTCGGATGGATACCTGGTGTTATTTCTGCGCTAGTGATATTGAATAAATCTGAGTGTCCTGAACACCACCGCTTATAAATGTTGAAACGAGACTTTCCGATAAATTATGAGGATTAATTCGCAATACCAACCACATCAGCATTCCTGTATTTGCCCGAGTCCAAAATTGCAGCTAATGATTCCATTGTCATGATTGGTCCTTTTGTCACTCCCAAATTTATAATCCAGGCCGGGATTGACCCACCAGGACTGACTTTCAATTCATAGTTGACATCTATTGTACCGTCATCCTTAGGTGTAAGCTCATAGATAGAATCAAATATTGGAACACGAACGAATTTGCGAAAGGTCTCCATATAATTTGGTGCAGCTGATGAATGGGTGACGACTACTCCTGTTTCGGGATTTTGTTCTCTTTCATATAAAATGACAACATCTCGATCCTTAGCAGGAAATGGAAAATCACTGGATACGTAGTAATAAAACTTTAAAGGATTTAGCTGCTCAACCATATAGGAATCGATGGTATATGGTACCCAGTCTTTGTGCGTATTGACATCTTCAAGTGCTGCGACCAATTCATTCATTGTTGTTCTAAAATTGGCTAAAATTTTCACTTCTTTGTACTTCGAATTGGATGCCATTCGAGTGAATACCTCAATGGATTCTTTTTCTTTTACAAGTTTCCAATCATCCTGTGAGAATAATTGACCTGCAAAAACAATGCAAATGATTAATGTTAAAACTCTAGGCATAGATAATAGACCTTATATACCGAGACTATTCGTTTGGAAAAATAGATCAAGTATAGTACTTGAAAAGAAGGGTTTTCTGGTTATATAGTGTTCAAACCACTTCGTTTTCAGTATACTAACGATGTTGCTTATATAAAATGTATTAAAGAAAATTTAAAATTTTACTAGCTTTCTGATTAATGAATGTCACAACAAACCACAAAATTTATATACAATCTTCAGATAGGATGAATCATCTGAGTGATGAAAGTATAGATCTTATTGTGACATCTCCACCATATCCAATGATTGAGATGTGGGATGATGCTTTTAAAGTAAATGATAAGTCTATAGAGCAGAACTGGTCCAATAGTGAATACTATACTTGTTTTGAGTCGATGCATCAACAATTGGATACAGTCTGGAAGGAGAGCTACAGAGTGATGAAACCTGGAGGAATTGTATGTATTAATATTGGTGATTCTACCCGTTCCCTTGAAGGCAATTTTTTCTTATTCCCAAATCATGCGAGAATTATGCAGGCATTTGTCAATCTTGGCTTCACTGTCTTACCTCATATTTATTGGAGAAAATCCACTACTTCTCCGAATAAATTTATGGGATCTGGGATGATGCCTCCGGGAGCTTATGTCACTATGGAGCATGAGCACATCCTTATTTTTAGAAAGGGCGCAAAACGAATCTTCGAGACAGAAGAGGAGAAACTCAACCGTAGACAAAGTGCATATTTTTGGGAAGACCGGAATAAGTGGTTTTCTGATGTTTGGGTTTTTCATGGAGCCAGACAAAAATTTGAACAAGAGATCAGAAACAGAAGTGCTGCATTTCCGTTTCAGCTTCCATACCAGCTCATCAATATGTATTCTGTGAAAGGAGATTGGGTATTAGATCCTTTTCTTGGTACAGGCACTACGAGCATGGCTGCCATAGCTGCGCAACGCAATAGCATTGGTTATGAACGAGACAAACAGTTTGGATCCTTTGTACATTCTTCCATTTCCGATTCAAAAGCTGTATTGAATCAGGTCATTGAAGATCGATTGGAAGAACACCGTGCGTTTATTGAGCAACGACTTCAAAAGAAAGGGGAGTCATCAATCAAACACCAAAATCAGTTTCATGATTTTCCAGTAGTTACCAGACAAGAGAAGTGGATACAATTAATGGCAATTAAGGATATAGAAATTATTCAGGAGCACTATTATTATGTCAGCTATCTCTCAAGTCATGAGTAGCTATACGATTGTATCTAAAGAGGTCTGCTGAATCGTTTTCTCATTTCAAGTCGTCCCGCTAATTGCATTATTGTTTCTTGTTGTTTACTAAATGTATTTTCTACTAAATAGCAAGGTTTGTAATAAGACATTATGTTGTGAAGGGAAGGCTTAAATTCATTTCCATTTCTATCTTCAAGTCCGATCATTTCACAGATCGAATAATTGACATAAATTTCAAAAACTGTCCCTGGATCAGGAGGTGTGTCGCAGATCAAATCTCCAGTTACATGGCATTGCGAAGGATCGAATGATTCTCTACCGAAAAGACTTTCTTCGAATGTATGGTACAAGCCAAAAAAATGACCGAGTTCATGAGCAACAGTTTTTGAATTGCGAATATCAAATTCGCTCATGACTATATTATTTGTTCGCTCAGACAGTATATAAGAGAAGCCACCTGTTCTGGAACAACTAATTCCTCTGGGAGAGAATGTGCAAAATTCATTCTTGTGATCTAGTATAAAGATAGTGATGACATCTTCTGCATCATATCTCATTGAAAAATGATCATAGATGTTCTCTTCATTTCCAGAAAGATCTTCCAGTTTCAATTCAGAAGTTATGGATTCGATTTTATCCTGATAAAAATGAAAATTGGTACTTTCAAATTCCGTATTCAAGTTGTTAATTGTCTCATTGATGTCATTTCTTCTTTTGAGGTCTATATCGGTTTGAACAGCATCAACATATACAAATCTCAAAGGGAATCGGAGAGTAGCAGCTTTATCCAAACTTTCGAGAACCGCTTCATCCTGAGTTGCCCCGTAAATGAGGTGTTTATTTTCCTTGTGAATTTCAGGGTCACAGTTGATTCTGCACCAGTTGAGGTGGTCATGAGATTGACAAACGACTAAGCTTGTATGTAAGATGAAAATTAGGATTGAAAATAGTCTCATTTTTCCTCTTTAGTTTATTTCAATTTCATGAATGGTGCTTCAGACTATAAGTCTAAATCTCCAACGATACTATTAGGCTGTAGTATATATAAATATAGGTATTACTTTTTCAAAGCTTTTCTAGAAGACAACTATTCCCCTCCATTGGAAGGGTGGCAACGCTAGTTGACGGGGTGGTTTTCTTCTAATTTGCAACATTTAAAACATCTGCTCTGCGCAATTCCTCTATAGTAGACACTCCCAATTGCGTCATATTATTGATCAAACCATCTGTCAAAATATGAAAAGCATGGTCACCTCCAAATTCGCCAATAGCAGCAACCGCTGAGATAAACGCTCGCCCTGCCAATACAAAATCAGCTCCCAGATAAAGTGCTCTCATTGCATTTAATCCAGTATCAATACCGCTGTCAAAAATAATTGGCACTCTTTTCTTTACGACATCTACGATTAATGGCAGTGCTTCTATTGATGCAGGACCGCCATCGAATTGTCTCGCTCCATGATTGGTCACTCCAATACCATCTAAACCAATTTCGATTGCTTTTAATGCATCAGCTGGATGTAAAATGCCTTTGATCACAACTGGGCCATCCCAAATGTCTTTAACTTGCTTATAGTAATCCCAGTTGATGCCCCCAAATCTATTGCCAACAAATCCACTGACCAAAGCCATATCAGTATTATTGGTATATGACTCAACTGTACGCAATCTCGGTAGACCTCTTTTCAAGGTATGATAGCTCCAACTTGGATGCTTCATTCCTTCCCAAATCAACTTAGGTGTAATTTTTGGCGGCATTGCTAGACCTGCTCTTTTCGTTCGCTCACGACGACTTGCTATCGGTACATCAGAAGTAATCAATAGTGTATGAAATCCTGAATCTTTGGCTCTCTGCAATAATGACTTTGTAATAGTAAAACTTTTGGGAGGGTACAATTGAAACCAACCCATATCGCCAACAACCTTGCCAACTGTTTCAGGTGTTTCTGTCGCAACTGTACTTAAGGAATACGGAAATCGCCCTCGCTTAGCTGAAGCTGCTAAATACTCTTCCACTCTAGGCCACATTAATCCAGTTAAGCCTACAGGGGCTACACCTATAGGAGCACTGTAAGATTTGCCAAATAGGCTTGTCTCTAAATCAACCTGTAATTCTCCTTTGCAGAATTGTGGTAAAAATCGAATTGCTTTGAATGCTTCCTTATTTCTTACTATCAATTCTTCATTACCAGTGCCGGCAGAAAGATATTCCCATGCTACCTTAGGAATTCGATTCTGTGCCCGATTTACTAAATCTGAGATAGCTGGATATTTATTTGCCAATCGTAGATGTTGCTTTTCATAAGACATAGATCGCTATTTAGCTAAATGATATGTACGTCTTCAATTCAAGAGACATCATCTATGACAATTACTATTGCACTGAAAGTAGACTTACTTAGCTAAAACTAAAAAAAATTATTGCGACCTTAAGTGAAAAGTTGGATCACCTATCACCTGATTGATTATCACATGTGGAAAGTAAAGAATGCAAGAGACTACGCTCGTACTGCCTTCTTCTTGGTATCAGTTGCGATGACCGCAACTTTTGAGGCTTTTGCTTTTGATTTAGAACAACTGCTTTTTGAAAATGCGCATTTGTAATTTTTGCGCTCACCAGTCTCCTTTGCTTGAATGGCTGAAGCAACTTTTGTCTTTTGATCAGAGCTAAGCAAAACAGATTGTACTTCTACTAAATTACCTTGAGTTGACGAAAGTCTAGCTTGAGCAGCAGAACATCTTTTTGCACATTCTGCCATTGTAATATTCATTGCTTTTGCACACTTAGCGCGATCAGCTTTTGAACATGATTTAGTTTGTGCTTGAATAGAAGTGCTTGCAAGTAGACAGCAAAGAACAAAAAGAAAAGAAAAAACTTTCATCGTAAATCTAATTTCTCCCTAAGGTACGGAATTGTGGGTAAAGTGGCAAGTTGAGATTGATCCCTGAGCCGAAGGTCTTTGACCT
>CAYNMW010000235.1:0-6089 GCA_964398295.1 uncultured Saprospiraceae bacterium
TGTTTGTAAATTTGCCTTCGACAAACTCAGCATATGAATTTTCATTGGGCTTTTGGTTAAAAATACTACCAAATGGAATCCACTTAATCGTTCAGTATGGCACTCCCGTCCAAGTGTTTCAACCACTTGTTGTACTGTCAAGGCGCTGAAGCTCCTTGGACTTAAGATCAATTTTGTGATATGGAATTTCGTACCAGAATCAAAAAGAAACAGCTGCATAAAATCTACAACTGTTTCTTCTCTCTTTATTTTATGAGGATCATTTTCTGCACCACTGAACTACGGTTTGCATCTACCTGGTAATATAAAACACCAGTGCTGCTTAGTTCTTCTGCGTTTATGGTCAGTTTATTTTTTCCTTGACGGAGAATGAATTCATTCTCATAGATAAGTGAACCTGTGATGTCAAAAATTGTAACCTTAGCTGGTCCAGCCTCTGAGACATAAACGTCGATATTTGTCAGCGTACTAAATGGATTTGGTTCGTTTTGCGAGACTAGTAATGCTTCATCTATTGCATCCTCAAATGTGAGTGCTAACGGATAGACTACTAAAGCATCTTCTGTTGCGTATGCTTCAGACACCATCGTAATATCATCAAAACTGATTAAGTCGCTCAAGGTACCATCTCTATGTGCAAGTAAGGTCATCGTAATGCTTAGACCTGACTCATCGACAGTCTGCTCATTCCAACTAATTTTAGTCAATTGCCTTTCTGTGTGATAATTGGAAGAATTGAATGGTTGTGCTGAATTAATCTCAAGCATTTCTAAATCTTCGTGAGCGAGAGCAAATTGAAATCCTTTCAACGCATCGATACCACTGACAGTTAACTCGACATCAAACTGTTCGCCAGATTTAACTGCTCGGTCCTGAATGGAAATCAGCTTTGTTTCATTAGATCTAATTACTGTTGCATTAGAATTCACGGTGGTGACGTCACCTGAATAATTTACATCTCCAACTTTAATTGCGACAAAATCTTGATCAGGTAAATCTGAAGCTAAACCAAAAATGTCAATTTCTGTAGCAAATGGGAATGGTGATATTGGATCAAAAAACTGTTGATCTGCAGGTATGACTACCCATCCATCGTTATTAGGGAATGTAGGCATATTACCAACTAATACATTTCTGAATGTGATGATATCACTAACAGAAACACCTCCACTATTGTCAGCATCTGAGGCAATAACCATAAATGGATCATCGAACTCAGATATTCCGAGAATGTGTTGTTGTATCAAAACTAAATCTAAGGTTGTTACACCTAGAAGTATGTTTAGATCATATGAAGCACTGACTTGATAATCCTGCGCCCGTTCATTATTGATAAAACTATAGTTTCCATTTTCATCAGTTCTTAGGACTCTTGGAAAGTCACCAGAAGCTGAATTCGAATTCAATGTAATGACGACATCTTCAAGCTCTTGACCAATAGGAGTTAATACAGTTCCTGATATTATAGCTGCTGATGTATCAATAGGAACATCATCGCATATTGGTGCGAAATTAAAGTCAACAAGACATCTAGAACCATTAAAGGCTAAATCCCACACCCAAACATCCATAGTAGTAATACCCTGGAAATTATTACAAGAAACATCTATCGCTCGTTGTGTTCCAAAATTAACTGAAGAAGGAGGAATTGGATCCTCACCAGGCGGAACGATACTAAATCGAAGAGAGCCATCTATAGTACAATTATCAGTACTACCATCATTAAACATTGAGGCTTCTACTGTCGTAGGACCATCTTCTGTTAATTGAATGCTAGGAGATTCTTCCAAACAATTGGCTACTGGACTTTCTGTATCTCTAAATTCAATTGTTGTGGTTGTACTCGCACGATTGCCACATTCGTCAGTGACATCCATAGTGACAAAATAACGAATACCTTCCTCACCAGTACGAGTCGAAATTGTAAAACTATCACCAGTAAATGTGTAGCTACTCACACCATCATCATCGAAAACAGGTAGTGCCACAAAATTTCTTATTCTGACATTCCAAGTAAGCTCTCCTGATAAATTGGATGTACCACAAACATCTGTCGCTCTCATAGTAAATGAGTCTGTCCCTTCACAAGGCAGAATATTACCAAAAACATCAAAGTCTCTGGATGTACTCACTATAAAAGTTTCTGGAACATCGATAATCGGATCAGAATCATCTTCGATGATAATCGTTTGTAGATAGGTATAGATACCATCAATATTCAACGCATCTTCTCTGTATCTTAAATAGGTCTCTGGACCATCATTACCGCAATCTTGACAACCATCTCTTAAATCTGAAATTGCTTCAAAATTTGCAAAATCGAGATCGTTAACATCATCTTCTGGACTTCCTAAAGAACTAAATGTACACCAGTCAATAATCGTATGGGTGACGACAACTTCAGCACAACCACCAGAGTCTCCAGGGGAAGTTGCTGTATCCATTGTGTAACCAATCAGCTGACAACCAGCATCACACCACGTAGCTTCGCCAAAAGCATCATTGGAGGAACAGAATAATGGACCACCTAATTGAATGCTATCTGTATTTTCAGAAGCAAAGTTTATGGAATCAATACAAGTCAGAATTAAACCGCTTGTTTGTGTTGTAGACGTGCGAGCAACCGGCCATCTGATTGACATTGGATCAAAACTTTCAGCAGCACCGACAGTAACTTGCTGAACACAAGTCGCATCAGTATCACTAAGTTGTCCATCACCATCTTCATCAATAAACCACGTTCTTGTTGCGATGCCAATTCCACAAGTATCAAGAGCACTAAGATCGTCCACAAATTCTAAATCTGTAGAAATACTACAGATACCTGAACTCAATACATCTGGCAACAGATCATCTGAATTCATATCATCAAGACAAGTGATTTGTATTGGTAAACATTGGATTGTCAAGTCAGCATCTTCAATTCTGATACTAGTCTGGCACACATCCGTAATCACAGTACCACCAATTGGCTGAGTAAGAATCGTCAACTCTAATGGATCAAAATTTTCACAACAGAATTCAGCAACATCATCACATAAGACAAAGTCAAATGTTCTTTGCTCAACAACGTTTCCGTTTTGATCAGTCACTTCTTCTATAAAGGTATCGTCTACCGTACAGCCTAATGCTGGATAGGCTATTCTGCCATCTATAATTACAAGATTTCCAGAAGTCAATCTTATCGGCCCTGCATCAAAATCAACGGTTCTTAAGATACAATGATCTTGAGATCCCGCTAAGCCAAAGAAATCAAGACCAAGAGAGAATGTACCATCTCCGTTATCCGTTATATCGTTTGTACTAACTGTTTGTGACGGCAGACATTCAAAGGTTGGAATCGGATTACATGTTCTTTGTATATCTGTAACACTCAATGGGAAACGACATGTACTGATGATACCTTCAGTAGTAAATGATATCAATACGACATCTTCCGTACCTAGATTGTCGCAACAGGTCTCTATTCTTGAATCACACAATTCAAAAGGAATCGATTGTGATGTGGAACCGTCAGGTGCACAACCAGATGAAAATCGGTATCCAAGTCCAGGACCATCGAGCACTGTAGTACCATTATCAAAGTTGGCACCAAGTACTAGACATCTGTTAA
The DNA here is from genome assembly GCA_964398295.1 of uncultured Saprospiraceae bacterium. Taxonomy (GTDB): domain Bacteria; phylum Bacteroidota; class Bacteroidia; order Chitinophagales; family Saprospiraceae; genus CALFUK01. The sequence continues at coordinate 3,614 of CAYNMW010000235.1, forward strand.
CGATGAAAGAGCTTAACCCATCATTACTTAACACTTCAGTCTCGACAACGCCAAGATCTGATAGACTTAGTCCGGAGACTGTTGTTAACAATTCTCTATCTATAAGTGTCCTTGCATTATTATATTCTTGTTCTATGATAAAAGGGTTCGGAGAATCTATTGTCTCATCAAGTACGACAACACAATACTCTGCCAATTCTGTATCGGTTATTAAAGTGATGGAGAGACTATCGGCACTTGCAGAAATTACTCCATTTTGTGTATCAGTCGAAGAGGTTTCACAATTGAATGTAGCTAAGTCTCCATTTCTACAGGACAATAAATCATATTCACTGGTATTCCAACTCAGACTATAACTCAATGCATTAAGGCCTTCTACTGGACCAAGCCGCAAGGACCCACAAACAGTATCCCCATTCATGAGATTGAAATCATTAATGATAGCAAATGTACTATCGACGGTTAATGTAGAATTGATGGTCAACATTACATTTTCTCTGAGTACAAATTCCTGAGTAAAGAAACTATCTATCACCGTCAATGTGTCAATCACAATCATTGTATCCACTCCTAGGAAGGTTTGTACAAATACATCGACAGAATCAATGACGGGTGTTGTAGTCGTCACTGTCATAGAATCAAATGTGAATGTGGTATCTATTATCGGTACATTTTCTACCATCGATATAGTATCTATTGCAAAAGCTATAGGATTCAGCTCTACGATCATACTGTCTGCATCGAAAATAGTATCAAAAATTGTCAGTGTTGTATCAAAGGTTAGTACAGTCTGATCAACAAATGAAGTATCAAAAGCCAACATGGTATCAATTACCAATACGTCATTCACTACTAGTACAGTATCCACTCCTGGAATGGTATCAACATCGAAAAGTGAATCAATGACAGTTTGGGTGTTGATCACTGTTGATGTATCTGTGGACGTAAGTATATTGGTAATTACCAGAATACTATCTGGTATCATCGTTTGTCCAATGACTGTCGTGGTATCTGTGGTAACTATAGTGTCAAAGCTGAATGTATTTTGAAACACAAAAGATGTGTCTAAATTAAGGGTCTCTGTGATATTTATCATGGTAGTGTCCATAGCTATCATAGAATCCAAAATCAAAATTTCGTCAACTACCAACATTGAATCTAAACTGAAAGTTGTGTCTATTTGGGTTACATCTTGAGTAGTAAACATGGTATCAATTTGCTCGACTACCTGATTGACTACTGTTACAGTATCTACAGAGAATTGAATGGTATCAATGACTAGCATTGTATCCAGGACAAACATTGAATCCAAAGTTATGGTGGTGTCCAAAATCTCCATTCCATTAACAATCACGGTATCACTTGTGATTATAGAATCAACACCGACAAGCATTGAATCCACCGTAAGCACAGGAATTGTAGTCAGTGTGGTATCCAAAACTGTCATTGTATCCAGGGAAATGAGCGAATCGATGACGAAAGTCGTATCTGTAAACATCAATGTATCGATACCTACAATTGTCTGATTAACCACAAATGATGTATCAAATTCAATAATCGTATCTACAGTAAATCCGACTGTTTCAATAACAAACATCGTGTCCAAGCTAATCATGGTATCAACGATAGCTACTTGCACCGTCCCTGTTAAGGTAGAATCAATTTGGAAGCTGTTGACAACAACAATTGAAGTATCGAGAACGGATATACTGTCTACAGAGACAATCGTATCATTCACAATCATAGAATCAATTACTAAAACGGTGTCTGTTTCAAAATCTACACCATCGAAAGCAAAGCTCAAAATTGGAGCTGTACCAGTTGGAATTAAAGTTTCTGTAATATTAAATGTAGAGTCACTTAATTCTGCTAATTCAAAATTTAGAGGGCCAAAGTCGTCACAATCTACTTCTGTATCTATCTGATCTGAAGGCTGTACAACTACCATAGTGTCTGTGCCTCCACCACCATCTATATTTCCACCACCAAAATCTTCTTCAATCAAATCGCATTGGTCTATAGTCAAATCGACTTCTGTATCAAAAATTGGTCCTATACTTGTACCAGGTCCAAACTGCACAACAACGAGATTGTTACCCAATGGTATGACTGTAGGATTACCTTCTAAAAATGGATCTCTTATCGCATCAGTAATCCGATTTATATCAGTTCCAAAATCAAAATAAAAGCGGAAGAATTGTCCAGCACGAATTGTCCTTGGGTCAATATCTCCTGTTGGATTCCAAAGCAACCGAACTGACTGATGGGAAAAATTAACATCCCAAATATCTGCTACTGAAATAACTTCTGGCGCACCTCCTATCTGTACGGAAAGTGAGGTGTCATCCATAATAGGTAGTTCTAGACCAGCGGTTTCGATATCATCTTGAAATGTCACTCTAAAGCTGACAACATTACCTCCAAGACTACACGGCATAACCCCATTACCAAATGTCACTTCTGTTGGTGGCTGGAC
>CAYNMW010000236.1:0-6082 GCA_964398295.1 uncultured Saprospiraceae bacterium
ATTTGCCTGTACTACTAAAAGTTGAGGCCTTAGAAGGGTATTATCCTTAACTAAAAGGCATTGGGTATCTCACCTCTTTTCGCCAATAGCTTAAAAAGGATAGTTTATAGCAACATTGATGTTACCCAACAAATTATTGAATCGCTCGTCAGTCCCTGGAATCGTTTTGCCAAATACAAAATGACTTCCTGACTCATCAATAGGAAATGGACTCCTCAATTTGTAACCGAAATCAAAGCGGATAAGAAAGTAAGTAAAATCTGCTCTGATGCCCCAACCTGTATTGACTGCCATTTGATCCAGGAAGTTTGAGGTGAATTGAGAACCATCTCGTGCATTCTCACCGAATTCTTCTCGAAGCGTCCAGATATTCCCTGCATCAAGAAAAAGAGCACCTTCGAAGAAGAGGAACAGATCCCAACGGTATTCGAGGTTAAATTCCATCTTGATATCACCTGCTTGAAAAAATGGAGGTTCCAATATTCCTGAAAAAGCACCTGGACCAAGTTCACGTATTTGCCAACCTCTTAAACTGTTTGGTCCTCCTGCAAAGAATTGTGATAAATAAGGTGTTTGGAGTAAATCACCATCACCTTGTCTGCCATACGGAACTGCGATACCCAAATCAACACGTGCAGCTAATTGAGATCCTCTGCTAAAGTCTTTATAATAACGACCGTCTAGTCTCAATCTGGCATATTTAGCAAAATTGAATCGACCAAATTCCCAGACATTTGAACCACTTGATATTAGATTTCCCAGACTGTTGGCAAGAAAAATTTCTAAGCCTGATAATTCAAAGTCTGCAATCAATCCAAATGAATGACCGCGACTATTTTTAGGACCTGAATAAAAATAGCTCAGATTTCTGAAGAAGAAACCTGTTGATAAATTATCTTCAAAACTGTTGGCAAGTAATGGGTTGTCTACAAGATTGATTGTTTCGAATTGTTCCGTTGGATCGAAAATAAATAGATTTAATCCCAACTGACGAATCTTATACAAAGACTTAGAATCAGCTCGGTAACTATAACCCCAGGAAGCATTGAAAGAACTAATGGAGAAGTTTTGAATACTCTGGGTAAAATTATATCCTAAGCCTATATCAGTACGAGCTTCGTCCTGGAACCTGCTATAACTCTTACCTGGGATGATCCTAAAATTCCGCAAAAATTTTCCAAATCCAAATAAATCAAGTAATCGCGGAAGCTCTAGCGAATTGTTGGCTCCAAAGGTAAATCTGTTAGCGGACAAAGATGGTATCGCCAACTCTATAGAACCGTCAAGATTGAAGGTGTACTTTTCAGAACCACCAAAGAGATTTCGATTTTGAAGAGAACCAAAAGCACTTAGACCAAAGAGATTCTGTTGAATAGAATTTGATCCAAATGAATAGAAAAATTCTGCTCCCTGATCTGAGATCCATCTGTGTTTATATGGAGACAGAAAAATATCAAAGTCATAGATCGAATCTTGTTCAGGATTTAATTTTCTGTTTACCTGCGCATATTTGTATGTACTCAGACTGTTTAAGGTACGCTGAGTTTGTATCCTATCTTGCTTTTTATATAATTGACCTGTTCGTAAATAAATGTTTTTCGCTAGGTATTTTGGCTTGACAATAAAGTCATTGCTCCTTGCATAATATGTTCCATTTGAGAAGGTATCAGATTTTGAAAATCTTGGTTCAGGATCTACTAGGTGTTCTGTATATACATTGACGTCACCAACATAATATCTTTTATGGTTGGTAATGGATGGAGGTAGAATTATGTTAAACTCAACATCTACTTCGTAATGAGAACTATCACCAACGATTTCAATAAAATTTGGGACGAAATTGGCATAACCCATATTTTGCAACTCTCCAGTTATTCTTCCTCTCTCTGCTTCGAATAATTCAGCATCAACAGGGTCTCCCACATTAATCAAACGAACACTATTCAAGTCATTAATTTCCTTAACTATAGCTTTATCTTCACTGATTATTTTATAGCTTTTTACCCTATATCTTTTGCCCAGGTCCACGAGATAATTGCTGGTGAGACTTTTACCGTCAGTACTCACATTGTGTTTTACCTCAGCATGATAGTAGCCCTTTTTGTTTCGTAGAAACTTTTCAATGGAGTATGAGCTTTGTTCTGCTGCGTCTACGTCATATATTACCAAAGTATCTTTGCTAAACCACTTCTTGGGAGGCCACAACTTTGAAGTGTTTGCTTCTTGTTGAATCAGTGAGGCGATCTCATATTTCAAATCTTCTTTATCCTCAATCCGATTTTCGCTCGTAAACAAGATCGATTCATTGTTCAGATAATAATCATTTGAAGTCAACGGAGTCTGAGTAGTTTTGCAAGAAGAAGTGAAGATCGCACATATACAGACATACAATGCCATTGCCTGCCATCTCTTCACTATCTTTGAAATACTATGAATTTGAGTAAAAATCAAATTAAATTGATACGATCATTGGGTCAAAAAAAATTTAGACAAAAGTATCAATATTTCGTTGCAGAAGGCAGTAAAATTGTACTTCATACTGTCAAGTCAGACGCTAATATTAAACTAATTTATGCGCTTGCTGACTGGATTGAAGAACATAATGCCATTCTAGATCCTGTGAAGGACAAAATTGTGCCCGTCAGTTCACGAGAATTGAAACAGATATCCTTTCTAAATACGCCTAATGATGCACTTGTATTACTCAAAATGCCAGATGATTTACAAAAATCAGTAGATACCACTAAGGGTTTGCACTTTTATGTAGATAGAATACAAAATCCAGGTAATCTTGGCGCTATTATCCGAATTGCTGACTGGTTTGGATTTGATTCTGTAATTGCATCTGAAAACTGTGTAGATTTTTACAATGAAAAAACAATTCAGGCTTCGATGGGGGCATTCCTTAATGTAAAGATGTGTAAGGCATCAATTCAAGATTTACAATATGATCAATTGATTACTAGCTCATTGGATGGAAAGAACTTGTATCAAACAACTCAGTCAGAAAATGCAATCATTGTCATAAGTAATGAAGGAGAAGGTGTGAGTGATGAACTGGCAAAGCTCAGTACCTTAGATGTTTTTATTCCACCACATCCATCTAATGGATCTGAATCCTTAAATGCCTCTGTAGCTGCGGGAATTATTGCGAGTTATATTAGACAGCAGTCTATAAATACTTGATCACTTCCTGCTCTAATGTATATCGTGGATCAATAGATGCGATGTTACCATCTCTATCAATCAAGAATGTTTTTGGAATACTTTTAACTCCATAAGATGCTGCTGGGGCAGATTCCCATTTCTTCAAATCACTCACATGCCAATCCCAAAGCAATTGATCTTGCTCTATAGCCTTAAGCCATCTATCTTTTTGACGATCTAGCTGACTAGGAATTTGATCAGCAGGATATCTCTTTCTTGTTCTTGAATCAAGGCCATCTAGAGAAACACTGGCAACCGTAAACCCATCTGCATTGTATTTTTTATATACCTCAACAACTTTTGGATTTGCTTTTCTGCATGGACCACACCAGCTAGCCCAGAAATCTAACAATACAACTTTACCTTTCAAGTCACTCAATTTTCTATTTTTTCCATCAGGTCCTGGTAATTCAATATCTGGTGCAGGACTACCAACTTTAATCAATTCATTGACCCGTCGCTGCGCAAGCAATGCTTGAAGTTGGGAGACGTATTGTGCATACATCTGAGTGGTTTCGCTTTCTGCATCATGAGCCACTAATTTCTCCAAAGTAGTTTGATGAGTCGCTACATGTGAAGGATCATTCAGACCAAAGATTGAAAATGCAAAAGCAATTAGAGGATTACTTTCATTTTGAACTTGCTGTACAAAACTATTGATGTTCAGCTTTCTACTTCTCAATTGATTTAATGTAGTGACAAGCTTCTTACTGGCTGGACTTCCCTCGACCTGAAAGTTGAAGTTTTGAAGTTGATCCAAAGCACCATTAATACTTACAGGCTGTGTGAAATCATCGAGCACTAAATATGCTGATTTTCTGCCAACACGGATTCTGTAAATTCCTTCATCCATATTTTCAGCAAATGGAATGCTGAAAGAACCTGAACTTGAAGATTCAGTGGAAGCCACAACAGAATTAGTATTGTTCATTGGGTTCACTTTGTCCAGGAAGACATTGAGTGATTCAGCACCAGTGATTGTTCCGTTGATCCCTGTTGTAACAACAGTGCTGCCACATGACCAAAGAAAAACGACTGCAAAAAGGAAAAATATATGTTTCATCTTTAGAGAATAAGTATGTGCAATTAAAACGATATTATTGACTGCTTGTTTTCAAAAAAACAAAAATACAAAGCTTTCAGGATATTTACCGTAAACATTACATTATTTTTAATGTGTATTGTCCTGATTATTAAACAATAAATTTTATGCATGTTGGTTTTATTCAAAAATTAAAGTAAAATATTGTTAAGAAAGTGTTCTCTTTTCGTACTTGTTTCACTGATAGCAGCATCAATCTTGATGGTTTATTCTGCTTGTCACACAACTGAACGCTCTGTTACTGAGATTAAAAGTCAAACTGGCAAGATAAGATTGAAGCGGTCCTTGCAACGAAATGGGGATGTTGAAAAAGGCAAAGCATATCTGCTAAATGGTGATTTTATTGATAGTGGATTTCCTGTTAGCGATTCTGTAAGCGCTCAAATAGATACAGAGGTTTCGGCATTTACTACTGTTACAAATCAAGATGGTATAAGCATGATCGCTCCCAATTGCTTGCAATGTCATGCAGATTCCTTGTATGGTGAATACATCATCGGACTTCCAAATACTCATTTCGATTTTACTGTTGATATGACTTATCCAAGTCGATTTATCAAACAGTCCCTTATCAGTCAACATGGAGAATTAAGTAAAGAATGGAAGGCAGCTTATCCTTTTATCAGAGCAATGGAAGCAGTATCTCCTCATATACAAACAGAAGTCGTAGGAGCAAATCCTGCTGATAAACTTGCAGCAGTTTTAGCGTCACATAGACATCCAATAGATTTGAGTTGGAATGATGACCCATTACTTGATATACCAGAAGAAGTTGTGCCAGCTGATCCACCAGCCTGGTGGTTGCTCAAATACAAACAGGCAATGTTTGCGACTGGTATCGGTAGAGGAGATTTTGCCAGATTAATGATGGCTTCTAGTTTGTTGACATTAACAGATACAGTAAGCGCACGGAAAATTGATGACCAATTTGTGCATGTCAAAAACTATATAGAGAGCTTGGAGGCACCAAAATATAAGGGTGATGTTAATCAAGAGCAAGCTCAAAAAGGAAAAATATTATTTCAAAAGAATTGTCAAAAATGCCATGGCACTCCAGATGATTATCCTAATTATTTGGTAGATCTGTCCATCATTAGGACAGACTCTTTATTAGTCAAAAGTAATTTTGCTTATCCTAGTTTCGTCAATTGGTATAATAAATCATGGTTCAGTCGAGGACAGGGGAGAGCATGGCTTGAGAAAGGGAATGGATATGTTGCACCTCCACTGGTAGGAGTTTGGGCGACAGCTCCTTATTTGCACAATGGTTCTGTACCTACAGTCTATCACATTTTGAATAGTAAAGAAAGGCCAAGTTTTTGGACAAAGTCAAGTTCTTCTTTCGCACTAGATCAAACCAATCTTGGATGGGAATTCAGAGTATTTGATTCAAAGGTTGACAAATATTGCTATGACACCACATTGCCCGGTTATGGAAATCAAGGGCACACATTCGGGGATAAATTGACTGATCCAGAACGATATAGTGTTATAGAATATCTGAAGACTTTATAGTCAATTAAATATTCTCATGGCACTTAAAGTTTCTTGGACTTAATATTCATTCTGTTTGATTCCATACTTAAGTCCAAATGGTTTCAACCACTTGAAAAATATCCCCATTCCAACTTTTGAAGATTTAATGTAACCCGGTTTTTATGCTCCCTTCTTCTCAATCCACTCTCTCGCATTCACAAAAGCTTGAATCCAAGGTGATACATCATCTGCTCTGTCATCGGGGTAGTGCGCCCAATTCCATGGAAAAATAGACCG
>CAYNMW010000237.1:0-6017 GCA_964398295.1 uncultured Saprospiraceae bacterium
TCAGTAATTTATTAAACTCTACAATGAATCCATCTGGATCATAAAACTTGCTTACCATTACTTTTATGGTGTCTTTACCATTGTATGATGGATAATGAGTCAATTTTGGTTCGCTTATTATTTCTACGTCAGGCACTTTTTTAATCTTTTCGAATCGAGATTCTAAATCATTACTATTAAATAACAGGACTACATTTTGTGCTATAAATCCTTCTTTCCGAATTGGAATATTCGACTTGTTTACACTTTCGAATTCATAATCTATCAGACCTAATACACCTTGATATTTATCCAGTGCTTTCAAAAACACTAATTTTATTTTTTGATGCTCTCCTTCTTTAAACGGGTGAGGCCTTTCAATTACTTGATCATATATTACTTCCATTCCCATTGCGTCTTGATAAAGCAGAAGTGATTTTTCTACATTCCTGACTATTAATGTTGATCGTCTAAATATTAGGGGTTGATCTTTTGGATTTATTTCACTTATTGCTTGATTAACTAATTCCAAATCTGATTTAGTTAATGATGTGGCTGGTGAAGATTCTTTGTCTTTGCAGGAAGCAATTATAAAAAGAATGATAATTAAAGCAATGGAATTTTTTTTCATAAGTCAATTATAGAAATTACTACTAAACTCTATCCGTGGTTATATATTTTTAAATATAAGCTAATTGCTTCGATTATCCTCATTTCTCAGATTAACCAGTTCAGGAAGCAGTAAACGAAAAGTAAACCATTATGTCGTTTGGAATAATTGTTGAGAACAGGAGTTTTTTCTTAGTTGTGCCTAACTAATCAATACCCCTCAAACCACCAAACTATGCTCTATTTTCTCACACTTAACTTTCATCCATTCCTGTTGTTTCTCATTTAATAGTGGTTGCAATTCATTATATACGCGTGCATGATAGTCATTCAACCATTCAATATCTGAAGTTGTCATCAAATCCAAATCAATTAAATTAGTCGCAATTGGAAAAAGGGTAATGGTTTCAAAATCAAGAAAACCTTCAGAAGATGATTCTTTTGAAATGACAAGGTTCTCAATACGGATACCAAATGAGCCGTCCTTATAATATCCCGGTTCGTTGGAAGTGACCATGCCTGGTACGAAGGTTGTTTTTGATCTTGCACCAAAACCAGGTGCAAAACCTTGGGGTGGCTCGTGTACATTGAGAAAAAATCCTACGCCATGTCCTGTGCCATGCAAATAATTTAATCCATGCTGCCACAAATGTTGTCTAGCTAATGCGTCTAACTGACCACCAACTGTACCGATAGGAAATTTAGCTCGAGCTAAAGAGATATGACCTTTTAATACACTTGTATAAGCTGTTTTTTGTTCAGCAGTCGGCTCTGAAAAATGGACTGTTCTGGTAATGTCAGTTGTGCCATCTATGTATTGCCCTCCAGAATCCAATAAAAGCATGCCTTTATTTTCAATGGATAAACAGCTTTCCATTTCTGGCCGGTAATGCACAACGGCGCCATTTGATTCATAACCTACAATGGCAGAAAAACTTTCGCCAAAATAGTCCGCTTGTTCTGCTCTGAATGCTGCAAGTTTTGTTGCTACTTCGGCTTCTGGTACGCCTCGATGTTTTATTTCTGACTCCAGCCACATATATAAATTGCATAATGCTACTGCATCTTTTTTCATGACAGATTTGAAGTGGTTGAGTTCAGTATCATTTTTAACAGCCTTCATATGCATGACCAAATTGTCACCATGCTGAATACAATCCTCCTTGATTGTCTGATATATCGCATGGTTGCAACTGGCTTTATTGATTAAAATCGAATTGGCCGCATTGTCTTTTTTGAGATAATCAGAAACAGAATGGTAAGGATGAAGCTCAACGTGAGCAGTAGTAAGTGAATCTTTTAGATCTCCAGGAATTTTGGAATCATCTGTAAATAATAATGCATTATCAAGTGTAATCACCGCATAACTTATGGCGACTGGATTGAACGAAACATCACTACCTCTTATGTTGAACAACCAGGCAATATCATCCAACGTACTGATCAGATATTTGATCACACCCAATTCTTTCATTTTCTCTCTCAGACGATTGAGTTTATCCACACGGCCTTCACCAGCATACTTAATTGGATGGTCTATAATTTCGTCTTTAGGTAATGGTGGTCTGTCCGACCAAATGCTTTGTATGAGATCGTGTTGGTCATTGATCTTCATTCCTTTTGCCGACAGTCGTTTTTTCATTCCTTCAACCTGACCTGCTGAAAACATCCATTGGTCAATTCCTATGGTGGCGCCTTCTTCTAATTCCGTCGTCAGCCATTGTTCGTGCTCAGGTGCCCCTTGATTAATCACTTTGTGTAATTCAAATTCGCTGGAAGCCAATTCTTCTTCCGCTTGCAAAAAATATCGGGAATCAGTCCATATACCTGCATGATCTTTTGTGACAACAGCGATGCCTGCAGAACCAGTAAATCCGCTAATCCATTTCCTACTTTCCCATAAAGGAGCAACATACTCACTTTGATGCGGATCTGTACTGGGGATAATATAGGCCTCTAAGTCATTGACTATCATTTCATTACGAAGAGCGGAGATTCTAGCATTTATGTCCATTGCAAAATATGATTATGTATAAAGTATTGAAAATTAACATCTTTTATATTGCTATTCTGAATAATATGAATATTTTGGCACTGTTTTTGAAAAAACATAGTTGCTTGTACGTTCAGAACTTTGATTTTCGTTTTGATGTTTACAATGTAACAAAACCAACCTGATCCTAATTATCGATTCATAAAAAATTGCAAGAATGTTAAAGCAGAACTTTAGTCAAAAGATGCTTCAAAAGCTGTCGCCACAACAGATACAGTTGATGAAGTTGTTACAGATACCAACTGCCACTTTAGAACAACGGATCAAAGAAGAGTTAGAATCAAATCCTGCATTGGATGAAGGTGAAGAATTCGAAGAAGAGGTATTCGATATTGAAGAAGGCTTTGGTGACGAGAAACAGGAACAAGAAGAAGAGCCCGTAGAACTCGATGATTATCTCCAGGAATACATTGACGAAGATCCTATCAGCTATAAATTAAAAACAGACGTCTACACGACAGAAGAAGACAAGTCTATACCTGTCACCGTTGAGCAGTCATTTCACGATCATCTGAACAACCAGATTGGGATGCTCGAATTTGGAAATGAAACAGATGAAACAATTGCCTACCAAATCATAGGAAGTATTGACGAAGATGGTTATTTGAGAAGAGACCCCGTGTCTATTGTTGATGATTTGATGTTTTCACAAAATCTAATTGTAGAAAAAGAAGACATCAATCGCATATTGAAACGAATACAGCAAATTGATCCACCAGGAGTAGCTTCTACCAGTCTACAGGAATGTCTTTTAAATCAACTCTACGCAAAGCAAAAAAAACTAGATGAACCTGATCAGATCGTTGACAATTCTATTTCAATTTTAGAAAAGTACTTCGATGAGTTCACTAAAAAACATTACACCAAGCTTCAAAAAAGTCTTGACATAACCGAGTCTGACTTGAAGGATGCGATTGATGAAGTATTAAAACTCAATCCAAAACCCGCTAGTGGTTTTACAAGCGGTTCTTACAATAGCACAAATTCGATTCAGTACATTATGCCTGATTTCATAATCATCAATAGAGATGGTGAATTGGAATTGAGCCTCAACAATCGAAATGCCCCAGACCTTCGCATCAACGACGGTTATATGGATATGCTTAAAAGCTATAAAGACACAACTAAAGGCAGAAGATCTACCAAGAAAGAAAAAGAAGCAATCATGTTCATCAAGCAAAAGATTGATTCTGCTAAGTGGTTTATTGACGCAATTAAACAACGTCAGCAAACTTTGTATAATACCATGTACACCATCATGCAATTTCAATATGATTACTTTTTGACTGGAGACGAACGAAAATTAAAGCCGATGATCCTCAAAGACATCGCAGAAATCACAAGCTTAGATATCTCAACGATCTCCCGGGTTGCCAACAGCAAATTTGTGCAAACAGAATTCGGCACGAAACGTCTCAAAGATTTTTTCTCTGAGTCTCTTCAAACACAAGATGGCCAGGAAGTCTCTACTTTCGAAGTCAAGAATATTTTAAAAGACTTAATCGAAGAAGAAGACAAACGCAAACCATTGTCTGACGAGAAATTGAAAGATTTCTTGAAGGAAAAAGGATATAATATTGCGCGCAGAACGGTAGCTAAATATCGGGAGCAGTTGCATATACCTGTGGCTAGGTTGAGGAAGGAGCTCTAAATTTGAGGGGTCAGGTTTTTCACCCAAAGGGTGATCAGCCTCTGGCTGCGAGGGGTCAGGGGTCAGGTTTTGAGGAGTCAAGGTCTGCTTGCAGGCAGGTATGGTTTAGAAAGTAATTCATCCTCTTGCATCTCCTCCGACGAGTCTGATACGACTATCGGAGTCGTCACGACCTCAAGGGAGACATGACTTCTGGCTAATCCTGAAAATGCCTCCTTTGAGGGAGGTCAGGTGGGTGACTCTTTAATGCACACACTTACTAGAGGTCCACATCACATATACCTTTCCTTGATAATTTTCATGTGATGATGATCGTGCCCAGCAATCATATAGGATGCACCGATGGGCGTAAATAGGAAGCCACTTGCTTTTCCTTTTCGAATACAGTCTTCATCAGTCATATTTGCAAATAGAGAGATGCTGGCGTTTCTTACTTGTTCATATTCTGCAAGCAAACTCTGAGAGGATCTCTGATCTGCGTTTGCATTATCCACAAAAACATCTTGATCAAAACCCATTAACTCCGTTTGGTCATTCCTGGAAATACGCATTGCACGATATACAAAAACACGTTCGGCATCTATGATGTGTTGCAATACATCTTTGATGGACCATTTGTCCTCAGCATATCTATGTAGCCATTGCTCTTCTGTAATTGATTGATAAAAGGAAATATGTGATGCTTTTTGTGTAAATAGGAAATCACAAATGTCTGTACTTTCAATATAGTTGACGTACGTTTCGTAAAAGCCTTCAAATTCAGTCGGTAGAGGTCTTCTCTTTAACATTGTTTACTTATTTTAGATATCAAACATACGATTATGAAAAACATTTGTCTGCCTATTATCTGTTTACTCCTGTTATTCTCTTGTAAACACGACCATGAACATAACAAAGACGGTACTCACACTCACGAACATAAAGAAAGTCATGCACACGATCACGGAGATGGGCATACACACGATCATAAACAAAATCATGTTCAACATGAAGGTCATTCACATGCCAACCATGGAGACATTCAACTTGTGCCGGTTAATACAATTAGTGCAGAAGAAAAAGCGGCGGGTTGGACCTTATTGTTTGATGGTGAAAATTTAGACCATTGGACTGGTTACAAATCTGATAGACCAAGTAATTGGGTGGCAAAGGACAACATGTTGTTTTTCGATCCAAAAGGTGGGGGAGAAGGTGGTGATATCCAAACCAAAAAACAATACAAAGATTTTGAATTTGCCATGGATTGGAGAATAAGTAAATGTGGCAATAGTGGCATCATGTGGAATGTAGTAGAGAATCCTCAAAATGATCGCACCTTCCAAACTGGACCAGAAATGCAAATTCTTGACAACGATTGTCATTCAGATGCAAAAATCCAATTACATAGAGCTGGAGACTTATACGACTTGATTGAAACATCAGTCGTAAATGTGAAACCTGCTATGCAATGGAATTCCATTAAGATAACATCGAAAGAAGGAAATTATACTTTCCATCAAAATGGCGAAAAAGTAGTTGAGTTTGCTATGCACACACCTAAATGGAAGAAAATGGTTGCAGATAGTAAATTCGCAGAATGGCCAGAATTTGGAAAAGCGACTCAAGGACATATTGCTATACAAGATCATGGCAATCCGGTTTGGTTTAGGAATATTAGGATTCGGGAGTTGTGATGAACCAGCAAGAGGTCGGACCTGTGAGCCTCCGGTTTAGATCCAGCCTGCC
>CAYNMW010000238.1:0-1017 GCA_964398295.1 uncultured Saprospiraceae bacterium
AAAACTTAGACCAAGGACAACGTAAAGATGAAGCCTTGAGAAATGCAAAAATCACCTATTTAGAAAATGCGGACCCATTGACGGCACATCCTTATTTTTGGGCAGGGATTGTAGGTGTGGGAGATATGTCTCCGTTGACTTCGCAAGGGAATAATTATGTATGGTGGATGGGGATTGGGGCTATGGTTTTTCTATGGTTGGTTTTCAAATTTATTTAAGTTTTTTCTTTCCAGAATTTCAAGCTCCTACCTCTTTCATGGTATTTTTACGATAAGTCTCTAAAATATACATGAAATAACAAAGGAACGATGTATCTTATCTTTTTTTATCTTTGAAATATCTCTTTTTTGAGGCCATTTTCTTCCTAGAATGGTTCCCTTTTTTAGCTCTAAAAGCAATTTACATAATTTAATTTTTTAGTCATGAATCAAATGTTTACAGTTTTTTCTGGTATTTTATTTTCCTTTCTTTTAGCTGCCAATGCCTACGGACAACAATGTTCGGGCAATATTATTTTGAATACGCAAGAAGCAGTCGACACTTTTGATTGTATCAATCATTCTGGTAACATTACTATTGAAGGTGATGCAATAAATAATCTAAATGGACTTTCAGAGCTTACCGATATTTCTGGTAATCTTTTAATCCGTAATACTTCCCAATTAACTGTTATTAGTTTACCTAATTTGGAATTCACTAATGGCTATCTACAATTAAATGCCAATGCAAGCTTGACCAGCATTAATTTTCCACAATTGGTACGAGTCGGAGTTAACCCACAAACTACTTCTAATTTCGGACTACACTCTTTATATATTCAAAACAATGATGACCTTACCAATCTGGACAATAGCTTTCCTCAACTAGAATTAGTCGGTAATAACCTTTTGATAGATGGCAACGAAAGCTTAATGTCAATTAATGATTTTAATAATCTCTTAGTAGTGCAACGTAATCTGGAAATTCAATTCAATCCAGCACTTAATAATATCAATGGGTTTTCTAATATGGAAAGGA
>CAYNMW010000238.1:1117-5962 GCA_964398295.1 uncultured Saprospiraceae bacterium
ATGCGTTGACGAATTTGGACAATAGCTTTCCTCAACTAGAATTAGTTGGTAATAACTTATTGATAGATGGGAATGAAAATTTAGTGTCTATAAATGACTTTAATGATCTCTTAGTGGTACAACGCAATTTGGAGATTCAATTCAATCCAGCACTTAATAATATCAATGGGTTTTCTAATATGGAAAGGATAAATGCTTCAGGAGATTTTGATACGAATAGTTCTCTGGTTTCTATCAGTGGATTTCAAGAACTGAATCAGGTTGGCGGCGATTTTTTAATCCGTAATAATGCAGTCTTAGAAACTGCTGAATTTACTCAACTGGATACGATTATTGGTAATCTTTTCCTTAGTACGAACGCTGGATTAAATAATATCAATTTTCCAGTACTTGAATTTACAAATGGCTACTTACAAGTAAATACCAATGCAAGCTTGACGAGCATTAATTTTCCTGAATTGGTCAGAGTAGGAACGAACCCTCAAGCTTCTTTTAATTTCGGATTACATTCTTTATATGTTCAGAATAATGATGCGTTGACGAATTTGGACAATAGCTTTCCTCAACTAGAATTAGTTGGTAATAATTTTTTAATTCAAGGTAATGAAATTTTGCAAACATTAAATACTTTCCCTTTAGTTGCTTCCATTGGAAGAAATCTGGAGATAAGAGATAATCCTGAATTGGTGTTCTGTTGTGAACTGAATCTGGTCATTGAAAATAATGGGGTTGGAGCTACTATAGTAGTTCAAAATAATGCATCAGGCTGTAATACTTCAGACGAAATTGTAGATACTTGTACCGGGCAACTTCCTTGGTATGCAGACGATGATGACGATGGATTTGGTGATCCCGATGAACTTTTGTTTAGTGTGTCTCAACCTCAAGGTTTCGTAGCAGATAATACAGATTGTGATGATACCAATCCTTTAATTAATCCTGATGCTACTGAAGTTTGTGATGGGGTAGACAATAATTGTAATAATCAAACAGATGAAGGACTTTTAACGGCTTACTATCCAGATGATGATGATGATGGTTTTGGTAACATCAATAGTAGTCCAACCAATGCCTGCACGGCCCCTGCTGGCTTTGTAGATAATAATACTGATTGTGACGACACTAATGAAAATATCAACCCCGATGCGATAGAAATTTGTGATGGAGCAGACAATAATTGTAATAATCAAACAGATGAAGGTTTATTAATTGCCTTTTATCCTGATGATGATGGTGATGGTTTTGGTGCAGAAAATAGTGCACCCACCAATGCCTGTTCTGCTCCTTTTGGGTTTGTTGACAATAATGAAGACTGTGATGATGATAACCCCAATATACATTTACCAGTCGATTGTATGCAATTGCCATCCATTGAACTTTTTGGAATCCCTGGACTGCAAATGGTAGAATGTGACCAAATTCCTACTGCTGCCCAACCCACTGCAAGTGATGCCTGTTCAGGCCCAATCAATATTGAATTTGAGGAAACAATAACTAATGAAGTCTGTATAGGAGGCTTTACGCTGTTAAGAACTTGGACTGCCACGAATACTTGTGGTCAGTTTACGTCCGTTACGCAGACGATAACTGTCGAAGACAATACACCTCCCAGCTTTGTTAATCCACCAAGTAATGCTACGGTAAGTTGTAACAATATACCAGCAAGTTTTTTATTGGATGGAGTGGATAACTGTAATGGTGCTGTCAATGTTACCTTTAATCAAACAAGCACTGGGTCTGGTTGTAGCTCCGATTATTCCATTACACGAGTATGGACAGCAACTGATGATTGTGGAAATTCCAGCACTCACCAACAAGTACTAACCGTAATTGGGAATGGTCCTAATAGTATGGTGACTATTGACTCGGAAGCGCAAGATCAAACCATTGAATGCACAAATAATCTTGATGGTCTCATGGCATGGTTAAATGATAATGGTGGAGCCTCTGCCAGTACCGATTGTGTGGATGGAGATAATATTACTTGGAGTAATAATTTCGTTGGACTAAGTGATGAATGTGGAGAAACAGGAAGTGCTACGGTTACATTTACAGCGATAGATGACTGCGGCTCCTCCATGCAAACAACTGCTACCTATCGGGTAGTAGATACGCAAGGGCCTGAGATTATTCAACCAGCTATGGATTTGATTGTGACTTGTGATGGTAATTTCAATCAGGCCGACTTAATTCCCTGGTTTAACAATAATGGTGGTGCTATAGCATCAAGCACTTGTGGTGGTGTATTATGGGAAGGAACCATTCCTCCTGGTCAAATGCTGGATTCTACCTGCATGCAAACAACTTCTAGCACTGTCATTTTTAATGCCATAGATTTATGCGGCAATGCGACACCGACCACTGCAGAATTTATTATCGAAGCCTTACCCACCTGCTTTGGGACCCTTGAATTTACTTCACAGGCCCAATTAGATGCTTTTACCGAAAATTGTGCTTTTGTAGACGGAGATTTAATTATCAATGGAGATGATATTACAGATTTATCTAACCTTATTTCGATCCAAGAAGTATTTGGTTCTGTAATTATTGGAGATTCTACAGAGAATGTTATTGGAAATGATATTTTGGTCACTTTGGAAGGATTGAATAATCTTGCATCAATAGGTGGTGATTTACTTATTTGTAACAATCCAAG
This sequence comes from uncultured Saprospiraceae bacterium, assembly GCA_964398295.1. Taxonomy (GTDB): domain Bacteria; phylum Bacteroidota; class Bacteroidia; order Chitinophagales; family Saprospiraceae; genus CALFUK01. The sequence continues at coordinate 3,774 of CAYNMW010000238.1, forward strand.
TATTACATCATTTAGTGGTTTTAGTAGTCTTCGATTTGTTGGAGGAAGTGTTCAGGTAAAGAATTGCATCCTTTTAGAATTTTTTGGTTGGATTTTCGACTTTATTGGCAGTCATATCATTTTATCTGGCTTACCTTCCCTCGGTGAATTTGGTCCTTGGGGACTACCTGGAGTCAATGGTGATCTGATACTGAATGATATTGGTCCATTTGGCTTGGGTGGAAATGGAGGATTTGGAGATTTAACTTTTATTATTGGAGATTTTTTTATTACCAATAATCCAAATCTTGAAATTGTAGATTTACCTAATTTAATCTCACTCGGAGGATGTCTTCATATCATTAATAATCCAAGATTAGAAGAAGATGTAGACTTACCCCTCGTAGATATTGGAGATGATATCATCATTATGGATAATGACAATATCGCCAATATGGATCAATTTTCTGACTTAAGTACAGTTGGTGGAAAAGTATTGATCACTGGCAATGAAAACCTTAGTAATATTGATGGATTTTCAAGTTTAATTTTTGTTGGAACTGACTTTACCCTTTCTGGAAACCCCAGTCTTTCTAACTGTTGTGGCATTTATAATCTTTTAGTAAACAATGGTGTAACTGGCAATATCAATATAAGTGATAATCCTGCTGGTTGTAGTAGCATAGATGATATTATTCTTACTTGTGGACCACAACAAAATGATATGGATAATGATGGTATCGCAGACGGACAGGATAACTGTCCAGAAATTCCTAATTCATCTCAAACAGATATGGATGGAGACAATTTTGGTGCAGTTTGCGATTGTAATGACAATGATGACACCATCAACGAAAATTCAGTAGAAATTGCAGATGGCCTTGACAATGATTGTGATGGTGCGATAGATTTGTCCATTCAATGTAGGGACAACATTGTCGTAAATATTCCTATGGGAGAAACCCAAACCAATGTTAGCTGGATTCCTGCTACGGTAATTTCTCACTGTCAGTGGGGTTTTGAAGCGGGTAATACTGGCCCATCAAATGGAGGAATCTTTCCGCTTGGTAGTACAGAAATAATTGAATGGGTATTTGATGGATGCGGTGAGGTAGCATCTTGTACATTTACCATTACTGTAGTAACAGATTTGACGATCATTTGTCCAGATAATTTCATCTGGCAAGCCGCTCCAGGTGCTGATTCTGCTCAAGTTCATTGGGTAGATCCTGTTACTAGTTCTTCATGTGGAGGAATTAATTTAGTACAAAATGGTGGCCAACCAAGAGGTTCGATGTATCCTTTGGGCTGGACTTGTATTGCTTATAGAGCCACGGATGATTGCGATAATGAGGTTAATTGTGATTTCTGTTTTGAAGTAGTAGAATATGGTTCTAGTTCCAGTTCAAGTATCGTATCCGAGGTTGAGATACTTCACCTCCAATCTACAATAGTCAATGGTAATCAAGTAAAGCTTAATTGGACGACTAATACGGATTATAGAACGGAACACTACATTATTGAACGTTCCAGTAATGGAATAGACTTTACACCAATTCAAACTATCAATATTTTATCACAGAGTACGCAAGCCATTGTATATGATGTTATAGATGATCGGCCTTTGTCGGGTAATAATTTTTATCGTATTTATCGTAAGGACTTAAGCACAAGAGGGCAAGTCTCAAATATAGTTTCAGAAATTATTAATCAACAAGAAGATGATTTTAGAATCTTTCCCAACCCCGCAGAAGATTTAGTTTTCATCAATCTTGCAAAATATGAGGGTCAACAATGTCAAGTACAATTAATAAATTCTTTAGGACAGATCATTTTTCAAAATAAGATTTTTCCAGATCCTAGTACTCCTCTATCAATTGCGACAGCTGATTTTAAAGATGGTGTTTACTTGGTTACAGTAATCAGAAAAAATGGTCCTCTAAAAACTAGAAAATTAGTTATTAATAAGCGATGATCCATGAATAATAATGTGAAATCTATCAAGACTTTACCAATTAATCTTATCTCAAGGTTTCACTTGGAATGACAAGCGCAGTTTGAAGCTTTTTATTCAAATAAAAAAAATGCCAATCCAAATATAATTTAGATTGGCATTTTATTATAAATTTCAGCGTTAGCTAAATCAGTACTACCTCTACTGTTTGACCCAAACCGAAGTTGAAATTAATCGACTAGTAGACGTTATTCCT
>CAYNMW010000239.1:0-5934 GCA_964398295.1 uncultured Saprospiraceae bacterium
TTCAGTATTTTTGATGTGGGTCAAAACAGCTTGACAAGCATTTTTGGTTGTTATGACCCAGCTTATAGTAATATGAGTTTAGGTCTGTATACGATGCTTTTGGAGATAGAGTTTGCCAAACAGCGAGGCATGCAATTGTACTATATAGGTTACTTTGTTCCAGGTAATCCAAGATTTGATTATAAACTACGAGTTGGGAATATTGAATATTTGGATTTCAAAACGAGAGATTGGTTTTCGTTTGATCGATTTGATTATGAAGAAACTCCGATAAAAATAGTCAACAGAAAGCTAGAAGAATTACACGCAAAGCTCAGTAAACAGTACACATGTCAATTGTACCAAAATGCTTTTATCGATTCACATGTTATTGAGTATTTTCCTAGAAGATATGTAGAAGACCCTTACATCATTAAGATAGACAGTATTGCTAAGTTTGATGCCCTAACCAATATGTTAATCTGTGTCTATGACCTCAAAATTGATTCTTATAAATTATATCATTGTGAAGTTGTAGATCCTGTCTTTTCCAATTACAATCCAACTTGGCTAATGTCTTTAGATGCCGATAAATTTAAGATACAATTGATCATTAGAAAGACCTTAAAAACATGCAAAACTATAGGACCGATTGAACGATACATTCGCAACCTTTTGACGCAGTAGGTGTCAAACTTTCATATCAATGGGTTTCAACCCACTGCTAGCCCAACTCCAATACCATAGCCGAATGATCAGAAATATTATCCTCCCTAACCTGGTGATTGTAATAACAATCTGTAACCAGCGAAACCAAAGATTCCTCCACATAAGTCTGATCATACCGAAAGCCATTACCTTGATGACTATACCAGGAATATTCTTTGACCTCTCCTTGCTTAAGTCTGAATGCGTCGATCATGCCAGCTGCTTCAAAGCGCTCCAGATCTTCTGTATACCAAAATGAATTTCCCTTTTGGTCGATGTAGTTTTTACCAGTATTGTAATCGCCGGCAATGACACATGGCTTGTCATACGTCTTGACTAGCTCGGTTAAAAAGTCAAAGAGTTTGTGTTTCTTCTTGTGTGGTAAATAGACACCGATTACATAAAAGGCATCAAATTCGGCTTGAACTATATTGTGAGGATATGTGTCATCTGCTTTAGGAAATAATCGAGAATGGCAAGGGAATTTACTGGCTATAAGTACGGCATTATCATTGGCAGGAGCAGCCGTGACTGTTTGATATCTATAATTAAGTTTGAGTAAAGCTGTACGAAGTTGAATCCCGGAAGCATTGTTCCTGAACTCGTTTAATGTTATAATCGGAGCCTCAGACTGTTCAATTGTTTTGACAATCTGGAGTAACCTGGAACCACCACCTTGTCTTATATTCCAGGAAAGGATTTTAATCATTTAGAAATGATTAATCCCTGTAAGCGTTTCTGATGTTCTGTATCAAATCAGGGGACACAGAGGGACGTTTGACGTTGTTGCGGATAAATTCGCGTGCAGATTTTTCCTGATTGAAGAGTTTGACGAAATTTGGATCTTGGTTCACATCAGAAAGTAAAGATTGCTCGTCTTCTTTGCTCAGTGCTTTGTCAAAGAATAGACTCACTCGATTTCTCATTTCTTGATCATCAAAACGATTTGTCATGACCTATATTTTTAGAAAGGTATTAATTAATTGGGTATAATTTTCTTACTTATTTTTAACCTAATAACTACTTATTCTTCCTCAGCACTTTTCTGTCTGCCTCTCATGTCCTTGTATCCTAAATTCTCTGCGTAACGCTTCAATTTTTCTTTAAGCATGTTACGCGCTCTGAACAATCTTGATCGTACAGTACCGATTGGTACATCAATGATTTTAGAAATCTCTTCATATGTGAATCCTTCTACATCACATAACAATACTACAGTTCTAAAATCGATAGGCAGCGAGTTAATTGCAATGGTAACTTCGTCACCCATCATACTTGCAAAAATCTCCTCCCTCAAATCCAAATAACCAGGCACCCGTGAATCATCGCTGTCATGGTAACTGACTATATCTTCAAAATCAACTCGTTTCGGACGTTTACTTCTTTTCCGATACTCGTTAATATAGGCGTTCTTTAAAATCTTAAACAACCACGCCTTTGCATTAGTTCCCTTTTCATATTTATCTATGAAACGATGAGCCTTCATATAGGTCTCTTGGACCAGATCATTAGCATCATCTTCATCATAAGATAAGTGAAATGCAAAGGTTTTCAATGCATCAATATGAGGCAATAATTCTGTCTCAAATACTTCGTCGTTTTGTGTTTTGGCTGGGCGGCTCAAGCTTAAATTTTGTTAAAAATACAATTTTCCTATAATTCCATTTTCATGACCCTTTCTCCGGCAATGAGAAACACACTATCAGCCACTTTATAGTCCAATGTATAGTTACCTGTAAATTTGCCAAATGCAGGCAAAATACCATGAGATTGAGTAAAATAGTAACAGGGAAGACGTATGCTTTGCTTAGCCTTACCATTAATTCTTACTGCAGGATGGATATGGCCATGTATATTAAACTTTGTGGGGTTTTGAAGTGGTTCATGAGAGAATATAAATGGCCCTAATTCAAAGGTTACTTCATGGATGACCATTGGAATTCGCTGATAGGCATCACCAGATAATATATCGTGATTGCCCTTTACCAAATGGAATTGAATACCATCATTCCTATAAAGGAAATCCACAAACATATCCCACTCTTTATTCATATAACTATGAAACAGATCGCCAAGTATATAGACATCTTGTAAGGGATAACTGTTAACAAGTCTTTCCAAAACATCGAGCGAATCGAGAGCTGCATTTGCCGGCACAGCTATGCCTGCCTTTCTGAAATGAGAAATCTTTCCCAAATGAATATCAGATAAAATCAATGCAGATTGAGCCTCCCAGTAAATTGCTTTCTCTGCCAATAATTCCAATGACTCATCTCCAATCTGTAAAAAGCAACTCGTATCCATAAGAGCGACAAAAATACTAACTAGATTTAGGTTATCTGGTAAATCTTGGATTTACTACTATGCCTCCCTCCGATGAGCCGATGTGACTATCAGGAGCCGTTGGCTTGATGTCAGGGGGAATTAGGAGGTTTATTTCCTACCTTGCAAAAAAGGAAAAAATGAAAATATACGACGCAATTATAATTGGAGCAGGATCAGCTGGCTTAGGTTGCTTAGGCTTGGCAAAAGAACTTGGATGGAATGCGCTTATTATTGATAAAAGCGAGGATAATATCGGAGGTGATTGTTTGAATTATGGTTGTGTGCCGAGCAAAGCACTGATCCATGTGGCAAAATATTTTTATGGTGCAAAACAAGCTGAGCGATTTGGTTTATCTACAAGCGGTAAGGCCAATTGGACTGATGTTATAAAATATGTGCACGATAAGCAAGCTGTTATCAGAGCTCATGAAAGTGCAGATTATCTTAGAGCAAATGGTGCAAATTTAGTGATCGGAGAAGCGAAGTTTGTGGATGCCCATACTGTTGAGGTAAATGGCGAACAATACAAAGGGGACAAGTTTTTTATCTGTACAGGATCGCATCCAAGACATATACCATTCGAAGGAATTGAACAAGTTACCTATTTCAATAATGAGACTCTATTTTTCGATATGAAGGTTTTACCTGAACAGTTACTCGTTGTTGGAGGTGGACCGATAGGAGCTGAAATGGCGCAAGTATTTAGACGACTCGGCTCTGAAGTTACGATTGCTGATTTTGGTCCACGATTACTTGGAAAAGAAAGAGAAGAAGACAGTCAGATTTTGATGAAGAAATTTGAGGAAGAGGGCATCCGATTATTAATGAAGCACGCACTTGTTAGATTCGAAAATGCTACTACAGCGATTATCAAAGACAGAGATACCGAAGAAGAAAAGTCTGTCAGCTTGAATGCCTGTTTGATGGCAATTGGCAGAGGCTTAAACCATGGTTCTTTAAATGTGAGCGCAGCAGGTATAGACGAAACAGAAAAAGGAGCGCTTGTCATCAATGATTATCTGCAAACTTCAGTCAAACATATTTATGCAGTTGGGGATGCTGCCGGCATGTATCAATTTTCCCATGGTGCAGAAAAACATGTGAATTTATTGCGACACAATTTTAAACATATGTTGGATAAGAAACACCACATTAAAGGATTGTCATGGGTAACATTTACTGATCCTGAAGTGGCATCATTTGGGTACACGGAAAATTATTTGAAAGAAAACAACATTAAGTACTGGCGTCAAGATCAATTTTTTGATAAAGACGATAAAGCGATTACCGCTGAATATGACTATGGTAAAATCACATTGTTTGTGAGTATGGAAAGCAACAAAAGAAAACGAAAAATTTTGGGCGGTACAATCGTTTCACCAAATGCCGGAGAAATCATGCAAGAACTACACTTGGCTACAACCGCAGATATTTGCCTCGCAGATTTTATGGATAAAGTCTATGCATATCCCACGGCTTCAAGGATAAATCAACAAACCATTAAAGGCATCGTGAATTATAAAGGTTGAGTAATGAAGTCTAAGAGGTGCGAAATATTTGTAGCCTCGTGTGCCGAAGGGAATGCGCAGGGTCAAACAGTTCTAACAAGTTAATGACTCCGGAAGAGTCAATTATGTTTGCCGAGGAATTGTATAAAATAATAAACATCCATATTTAGGATGAGATGTTCAACAAAGATCATTTTTAATTATTACTGATCTTTGAGGTACTTAGCCACGGCTGCAGCTTTATTGCTGACATGTAATTCGAGATAGATACGTTTGATGTGGGTGCGAATCGTGTCTATCGATAAGCCAAGTTCACTTGCAATTTGTTTGTAACTCAATCCATCAATCAGGCATTGCATAACCTGTTCTTGTTTGGGAGTCAATTTATGAGAGCTGGTCTTTGTTGCGCCTGACATAAACTCAGATAGTTTTCTGGCGATACTTGGTGACATGTATGATCCACCAGAAAACACAATACGGATAGACTCCATAATTTTATCCAGTGAGGTAGATTTAGACAAGTATGAGCAGGCGCCAGATTTCAGTGCCCGCACTATCTTATTTTCATCATCATAAGCTGTCAGCATGATAATGTCTATATGAGGGTACTTTAATTTTATTTGAGGTAAGGCATCCAGTCCTGAAATTCCAGGTAAGCCAATATCAAGTAATAGGATGTCAAAATCTGCAGCGGAAGATGGTCGTCTTAAGAAGTCTTCTACGGAGCCGTATCCACCAATACCCTCGATGTCAGATTGGAAGTCTGTAAACAGAACCAGATTTTTTCTGATGGTCTCATCATCTTCTATTATGATTAATCGAATCACAGAATAAATGTAAACTTTAATTTTGTTATTTGCTATCACATATTTATGTGACTATCGGATTGGAGATTTTACTTCAGTACGGTAACCACTTTCGTTGTAACGAAAAGAATAACTGGCATTTATTTTATTTGCTCGCTCTTTCATATTCAGTAATCCTTGCCCAGAGGATCTAATTGTTTTTTCATCACCAAAATCTTGAATGATTAGTTGAATTTGATTTTTCACCTTATTCAATTCAATAATCACATCATTTGTATTCGAATGTTTGACAATGTTATTAATTGATTCTTTTCCGATGAGGTATATGTTTTGTCTGAGATCTGGATTTAGTCTTTGATCAGCAGTTTTTATATTTGATTCAAAAGAGAATGAAATTTCATTTATTGTAAATACCTCTTGAATGTAATCCAATAGTCTGTCTTTGAGGTCAAGAGAACTATCTTTTCTAGAATCAATCGCCCATACTGTATCGCGCATTTTGATCATTGCTTCCCTACTACGTTCAGATATTCCACCTGCAAGAGATTTGACTTTCCCTTCAGCTACAGTTTCAATTAATTCTGATTGCATTGCTATACCAGTGAGCA
>CAYNMW010000240.1:0-5875 GCA_964398295.1 uncultured Saprospiraceae bacterium
GCACCACATACACCCCAGACTCTAACTTCCGCGTTTGTATCCGCTTGTATTTATCTCCATGATTTTTGTATTGATACTTAGTTACCTGAGAAACAAGTTCTCCCTTGTGGTCTAAAATATCCAATACAATCTTGCCCGGTTTAGTTAGATAAAAATGAACAGTTTGCGTTGCACTTTCTTCCAGTGAGTAAACTCCTAAGGAATTTTCAGGTCTTGCCTTTTCAGATAAGTGATTTTGCAAAACAGCTTTCTTTGGTGTAACTACAATGGAGGCTCCACCACAATCTTCTATTTCAGCTAGAAATTCTGCGCCAGTTGTTACTTCGAAACCACTGTTCAACACGATATTCATACCTGCTCGATAATTGACATCAGAACTGGTGAGTGCGTCTCCATTTGACATGAGCGCTTTAACAGCGTGGTAAGAGGCAGGGCCCATATCCTGTTGGGTAAGAAAGAGGGTATCTACTTGACAATCCAATTGTGCTGGAGTATAACCGACGCATTCACAAATGCGATTGAAATGATCTTGAATAGTTGCAGCAAGTCCATCATCACATTCTGCGCCTTCTTCTGGACAGGTCTCCACATCAAAACTGATTTTATTGATACCTCTACAAGTTGACGGATTATCTAGAGAAGTAAACATGACATAACGTGCAAGTTCTCCATTGAAATCTGGTCCAGAAAATCCTGTGTATCCTTGATTACCTGAAGCAAAATTCCAGGTAAATGTCCCCAAATTAAACCAGGTGTTTCCATCTTCAGAATAATCAACTGCAACATTTCGGAAGCCTTGATTTGTTTGTCCAGCAACATTATAGTTCCACACATTTGTACCATGGATCAAGTATTTTTCACCAAGATCATAATGTATCCAATGAAAACCAGATCTTGTAGAAAGGTATGGATTGCTACCAGCATTGCAGGACAACCAAGCGTCATCCGGTCTGTTGTCCAATTCCTGTGTTGTTTCACAATAATCAAATTCTTCAAATAAGGCACTTGGGTCATCGCAGGCGACACCTGTATTGCCTCCACACGGAACACCTGTACAGTTGCAATTAACGATTTGGTCGTTGGCAGTTGTTGGATCACCATCATCACATACATAGCCGTTTGGCAAGCAAGCCAACTCACAAGCATAGTCGTACATATACAATGTTGGTATTCGATGCCAGTTATCATCATCATAGTTGGGGCCCTTCCAAAATATAGAATGGTGATGTCCCCAAGTCGGAGACGAATGGTGCACTTCAAAGTAATAATAGGTACCTGCCGTTAAGTTGAGTTGTCCTGAACTTTGAGATGGATTTTCATCGTGTTGTATAACTCCTGTCCCATATGTTGTTTCTATAACGGTGTCGTCAATATTCGCTGGAGAAGAATCTGAACTTAGCTTGAATCTAACATTCATTGCACCAGTAAGATTAAACTGGTAATTGCCCGTAATTGGTACTGTCAGATAACCTTGTATCAAAACCCCATAATTCTCGTTACCTGACCAATCTGCCAGAAATCCATTTGGATTAACGATCAGTTGATTGGGCATAGTTGGATAATCAGGGTCTGCATACAAGTCTTCTAGTAAGCCAGTTGTAATGCCATCATAAAAATATGCCTCTAAGAGACCTTGCTCTCCAACACAGGAATTGCTGGTGCTCGGTGTGCCCACACAATTACAATTCCCATCTTCTATATCATTTGTGGTACTCGCTTTATGATCACTACATGGGGTCCCCTTTGGAGGACAGGTATCATCACAAACATCGGTTAAAAATTGTGAACTAATGATCACCCATTCAGTCTGAGAAATGAAATCATTCTGCCAGTATAAATTGGCATGATCTCCGCCACCACCCTCTCTGTGATGAACTTCAAAATAATACAACTGATCCTCAACAAGATTTAAAGATGTTGAAGTTTGACCTGGATATTTATCGTGCTCTTCTCGACCAGTCCACCCTTCCACAAAAGCACGCTGAACGAGGTTATTTGCGGAGGTATTCGTGCTCAAATAGAAAAAGGTGTTATCGTCTCCTGTAACATTAAACGTAACAGGACCTGTTGATGGAACTGAGATAAACCCTTTCGTCACTGACCCAAACAAGTCGTTATAATTGTTTGGTGTTGATATGGAATTTAATGTCCTAATGATATCCGGGCCATTTGGAAAACTTTCATCTGCATACAAATGATCTATGTCATAATAGGGTAATTCGCCCCAGTAATGCCAGGAAATTTGTCCTTGTTCTCCTATACATTGAGCAGTTAGTTGAAAGGAGAATATCATTCCAAGAAAAGTATATAAATATCGAGTCATTTGAAATTTCATTTAGAATTAAGAGAATAGTCCAATAGGAGAAGTACCTGGTGAATACGAATAAAAATTGCTCAAATTTGGCAGTACATAATTCAAGTCATTGGGAGATACGCCAAACCATAAGGCAATATCCGCGTATAATTCATCAACTGAAGTTGTCGGTATAAATCTTCCTCTTTCATCCAGGTTCAGCTCATTCGATAGTAACATATCTGGATATGTACCAAACACATTCTTACCATTCACGGCACCACCAAGCACCATTGAATTACCTCCCCATGCATGATCAGATCCATTTCCATTGGACGTAAGGGTTCTTCCAAAATCAGAAATTGTGAGGACGGTTACATCGTCAGCGAGATTCAAATCTTGCATTGAGCTGTAAAACTCTGACAGGGCATTATCGAGGACAGGAAGCATTCTCTCTTGATTGTTAATGACTTCATCATGATGATCCCAACCGCCAAAAGTGGTGAAGAAGATTTGTCGATTTGCGCCTAGAAAATTTTGCACACTAATCACATCTGCCATCATCCTCAAATCCTGCGACAAATTTGTACCCGTAAACTGTGTAGGGAAGCCAGGTCTTTTACCTAATGCTGATTCAAATATTTCAATACTGCTCAGTGTTTGATTTGCTAACTGGCCATAGGTCTTTTGGAAAATATTAGCGTAAGATTCATTGACGATAGAATTGATAGCCTCGTCTCTTGTATCTGTCAAAAACCCAGATGCGCTATTGTATGGAATTGATTGAATACCTAGATCATTTGGATCAGCGCTATTGCCAATCGCATATTCGACCACTGTTTTTCCGGCTTGAAAACGATTCTTACCATCTAATGAAATATTCATAGAAATCTCCTGGATGGAGTTCATGTCCTTAAGCATATCTGCCATTCGACCACCAACACCTACAGCACTCCTATCCTGAGGAACAGATGTCTGCCATTGCATGATTTGATCTGCATGTGAATACAAGCCCAGAGGCAATGCTTTGCTATCATTGTATACCTGTGTGTTGTTCAATATAGGTTCGACCAGCGTGCCTATATTGGCAATAAAGGCCAAATCTCCTTGGTCAAACAGCTGAGCTACATTTGGCAAGAAAGGATGAACTCCAAACTTCTTGCTGGTATTATCAGGATTTATATTGAGCAAGTAATCTGTGCCATCTGGGTTGCGTAATGGAAGTGCTAAATCATCTCTTAAATTGGCATAATCCCAATATGGTCCAGTATTTCCTGGACCTTCATCCGTAGGTACTAAAAAGTTGTGAGAGTCTGATCCTCCAGCCAACAGAATGCAAACAATTGCTTTGTAATCGCCTGGCGCGCCGATAATGTGTGGTCTGGCAGCAGCAGTATTGATCATCCCAAGGTTTAGGACGGAGGATAGGAATGCGGTAGAACCTACAGCTGCACAACTGGCTTCTCCGAGAAATTGTCTTCGTGAATATTTTTTCTTTTTACACATAGTATAATGTATTTGTGTGTTCTATTGATTTATCTGTTTATTAAAAATTCAGGAGATGACATCACCAGATAAATTGCCATCCGGACTCTATCTTGATCTGTATTTTCGTTGTCTTCATTACAGTACATAAGGCAATCTGGATCTACACCACATTCAGCATCGCAATCTCTGTCGCCAATATCAAATGCTTCCATCGCAGTGGCTATGGCATCCAAATTGTTCTGTGTCAATTTGCCGTGCGCTAAAATCATATTGAGCCGGTCCAACAATGCGGGCATGAGCGCCTCATCTCTGGCCAATTCCAATTCATCTGTAAAATCAAAACTTGCGTGTTCGTCACTATACTCTTCGTAGTTCTCTCCATAGAGTCCCCATTCATCTGAATGATTGTCGTTTAATAGCCAGCTATTTAAGGCATTGAAATAACCTGTTATGGATTGGGTGTTTGTAATTTGAAATTCTGGGGCCACCTTATTTGCATTTTCAATTGGACCAATGGGTTGAAAATCAGATTGAAAGAAATTAAAAACACTTGGCGAATTAAATGGCTTTTGCGCAATGAAATTATAGACTTCATACATAGCGTTTCTAAAGTTGCCACTAGTCGTTCCCAGATCAAAGGACTTGCATAATTGCAAATAGCGAATGAATGGCTCACGCAACATGCCAAAGGTGTTGATATCAGCAGAAAAACAACTTCTTGCCTCTTCGTCAAGAAGGATCGCTTTGATGACTGCTTTCATATCTCCTCTGGTCGATCCATATTGACTATCACCATTAAATGCATCTGTCACTCGTCGCACATAGGAGCCGCTAGGATTTGATGTTACCAGTCGCTGAATCATAAACTTGCCAAAAAATGGACCGACGTTGGGATGGTTAAATAAGTTATCCAGTGCATCAGCAATATCTGCGTGACCATCAACTGGATTTCTGTTGGGAACCTGAAAACCATTTAGTAGATTTTTGACACCTGGTTCATGATAGGTATTAATCATTTGCATAGGTGATAAAAAAGTTTCTTCATATTGCATTGGTCCACAACCAAATTCACAATATGGATTGTCATATGTAAAGCCTGTAAAGATTTTCGAAAATTCTGCTATATCAACATTGTCATATGTCGGAATTAATTCTCCATTGCTCATTTTCTGAGACCCATTTTTGTTCAATTCAAATAATCCAATAGAAAAAAGCTGCATGACTTCTCTCGCGTAATTCTCATCTGGAAATATGCCCTCGTTAGGGTCAGATTTTGGATTATTCATATAGGTCAGGTACTCACCCATTGCAGGATGATAAGTCACATCTTCTAGCAGATCCCTGTAATTTCCAAATGAATTGTCTAGTAGCATATCCCAAAAATTACCAAATGCGTAGGCATTGTCACCAAATCCAGAAAACCTGGAAATCACAAAAAATTCGCTTAAGGCTAATGCAATTCGTTGTCGAAGTACATCATCTGAAGCCATAGCATATTGCCACCAGGCAAAATCGAAATAGTAGTTGTATGCACCATCGTCCATGGGATCATTTAGCGCATTGTTTTTGATCGTTTGATACTCCATGACCTTGTTCATCACATCGAAGGGCCTGGGGATAGAAAATTGTTGATCAATCCAATCTTCCATCCCCATTTGGGCAACTTCTTCGATGTTCTCAACACTGCCACCAAAAGATGCTTGCGCAAGGAATCTTGAGGCAGAGTTGAGATTTGGCAAAAAGCCTTGGCTAGATAGGGTATTGGCACCATTGGTCTGATTTGAAGCTGAACTTGTGGTTACAGTTACACCATTGTTCATTCCAGATCCTATCGTTTTAGTTTGACTAAAAAGCATCAAATAACCAGGACATAAAAAAACACAGAGAATGACTAATTTCTTTTTCATAACACTAGAGTGATACAGATCATCATTGGGTAATCTACCCTATGATCTCATAGATTTAAGAATTGAATTTTCGGAATTTGCTACACTAGAATTGAATCAAAATTAATTCACAATTGAAATAATGGTATTATGGGAAACCCCTAATTTTTGATTGGTGTAAACGAGGTGATTGAACTTAAGGGATACC
>CAYNMW010000241.1:0-5834 GCA_964398295.1 uncultured Saprospiraceae bacterium
ATATTGAACCTCAACATATTGTTGTTTTTGAGGACAGTTACAAAGGGCTCGTGGCTGCCAATACTGGTGGATTTATTTCTTGCGGTGTAGGGGCAGTAGACAATTTACCAAATGCTGACTTTGTTATTGATTCATTTATGGATTTCTCTATTCAAGATTTAAAGTCATTGATAAAATATAAAGTAAAGACTTAAAGACTCCGAAGTGTCTTCGGCATATGGGGGCTACAAATATCTCGCACCTATGTCGAGTACTCTTGTTCATGAACTAAACTTGACTTGGCAAAGCATCTCCAATTCTAATACTAAACTTACTAGAAAGTTCGAGTATTTCGGAATTATTCATACTTGACATATCAACATATTCATATATATAATAATAGGTTTATATATATAAATTTCAGATACTAAATAATCTAATATGTACTTCTGGCAAAGTAGCATTGTTGCATTTACAATTAAGCTATTGACATATCTTTGTAGAATAGTGGTAAATAGAGGCCAGCATTAGCATCCCTATTTTTAGTTGTTTTCATCACTACTTCTAGGTATTTAAGCTCCCATTTGGCCTATTTATTTGCCAAAGTATACCAATATAGATAATTTCGTTTCAGATATCTTCTCAGGAATTCCATACAGCAGAAAGATACCGTTTGGTAATTTCTCAAGCGTAATGGTCTAATAAATAGACTTGACTTTTTAATCACATTAATCAATTCAGAAATGAACAGAATTCATATGTGCTTCGTGTGCATATTGGTGACCTTTATTTGCCTGATTTGCAACAGCATGACAGGTCAGATAAAAGAACCTCTTCCACCACAAAGTACTTTTACAAAATTCCAAGACATTGATACAGAGAGTTACCGATTGAAGGCAATCGATATTCAGGCTTTGTTAGAAGATGATGCACAAAATCAAGGTAGTACAAGAGACATGCAATTTGCAATAGCGACTAGTGCAGACTTAAGCATCTCAACAGCAGGTAAATGGGACAAGATGGATGAAGGCAAAGTATGGAGACTCAGAATTGCCTCCCCTAATGCTCTCGCACTCATAATTGTTTTCAAGGAGTTTCATTTGCCAAATGGTGCTACCATGCATGTTTACAATGATGATAAATCGCATCTAATTGGAGCTTTTACTTCCAGAAACAATAAAGGATCATTGGACTCTCCTGAGTCTTTACTTATCGAACCAATTGTAGGCAATACTCTGACTATTGAATATTTCGAACCAGTAGATGCAGAGTTTGAAGGTGTTATAAAGATTAACCAAATTATGCAGGCCTATAAAAACGTTGGACTCATAAAAAAATACAAAGGATTCAATGATTCTGGAGCATGTCAGGTAAACATTAATTGTCCAGATGGCAATGCCTATCAAGTTTCAAAACGTGCAGTAGCAAGAGTGCTTATTACAGGGCCTTCAGGCGCAGGGTTTTGTACTGGACAAATGTTGACTTCGGGTCAAGGCGACTTCAACCCTATTTTTTTAAGTGCCAATCATTGCATAGAAGATGATTATGATGCTATCGGTACTAATGATGTCGATATGCTTTTCTATTGGGATTATGAAGCAGCAGGATGCAGCAATCCTAGTAGTGAACCGTCATCAATCACCTCCTCAGGTGCCATGTTGATGGCTAATAAAGATGACTCAGATTTTGCCTTGTTTTGGTTGTTAGAGGATCCGTTAAGAGATGCAGGTTATTCGCCCACATATCTAGGTTGGAGCACAACGACCAATCCTGGAGCTGGAGGAGGATGCGTTCATCATCCTAGGGCAGATATAAAAAAGATTTCATTGTATTCACAAGTGCCTGGGAGCAATGCATCTTGTGATCCTAACAACACGTGGAATGTCGTTTTTAACCACGGTGGTGGACAGTTTAGTTCTACTGAAGGCGGCTCTTCAGGCTCAGCATTATTTGACAATAATGGCAGAGTCATTGGTCAACTATGGGGAGGAACAGATCTGTCATCTCTGTTTTCATGTGTAGGCGGTCCTACATGTTCAGATCCTTCAAATGACAGGAGTTACTATGGAAAATTATCAGATTCTTTTGGTGACTCTGCAGGTAAACGCAGGCGACTGAGTGATTGGCTTACACCAGCTTGTAGTACTAATGCTGGTCACCTCGGCGATGTCACAAATACAGCAGAATTTTTTATCGCTGACAATTCGGTCTCTTCCTCAGCTGGCATCTACGACAACAGTTCATCCAAAGCAACAGTTGTTGTGTTGAATGGAGGGAATCGAGTGGATTTGAACAATGGCTTTGAAGTTGGCTCCAATGCAAATCTCACCATTCTAAATACTGCTGATTGTCCATCAGTTAATCAAACAGAATCATTGCAAGGTGATCAATTTATGGATGCAAGTCATCCGATTGTAAACACTGAAAAAAACACTGAAGAAGAAAATTAAACACTAAAAATAAAAACAATGAAATATTTATATACACTAATAATCATCACATTTCTGGGTTTGGAAATCTCGGCTCAGGCTAGAATGACTGGCAATAATCTGTCCGTAGGAAGTTTGACTGCTGCATCAGAAAAACTTGAAGTTTTCGGAGATGCTCAAATTACAGGAGAAAATCCATTCTTAAGATTCAAGCTACCAGATGCTACTCCTGATCCAGGGGATGAATCAGGACTACATTGGAGAAATTCAACGAACGCTACAAATATGAGGATGCTCTATAGCTGGCTTGACAATAGACTCTATATACTGCCCGACACAGATCAAAATTTAGCTCATTTAACAGTTGAAAATGCAACTGGCCATGTTGGAATCAATGTCCGTGATCCACAAGAACAATTGCATGTCATAGGTAAAATGTTTATTACTGATGATATCCGATTTGATGGTAGCGAATATTTGCAATGGGAAGAATCAGGAGTTAGAAAGTCTTATGTAAGGTATACCGGCATTGACTTGCAAATAGAAAATGATGAAGATGGAGGTTGGATAGTTATAGATGCTGATGAGGACATAAGATTCAATACTGCTGACATTCAAAAAATGGCCATAAAGGAAGATGGTAGAGTTGGGATTGGCACTAATTTACCTGCCGATAAAGTCCACGTTTTAGCTGGAGTTGGAGAAGGCATCACTATCGAAAGAACAGGTGCTGCTATTGTAGAGATCAAAGCTGATGACCCAGGTTCAATTGGTACATCGTCAAATCATCCATTCAGACTTGTTACAAATAGTGCTGTAAGAATGCAAGTAAACACTAATGGTAATGTAGGCGTTGGCACAATCAACCCAGCAGAGAAACTACAAGTGAATGGTGCAGTTAGATTGGGAACCACGACTGGTACCAATAACGGTACAATTCGTTATACAGGCTCTGACTTTGAAGGACGTGTTGGCGGTAGCTGGGAAAGTTTGACATCAGGAGGAGGAGGTTCCTCGGTATGGAGTACTTCTGGTAGCAATACGTTTTTCAATAGTGGTAATGTTGGTATTGGTACAAGTTCACCTGCGCACAAATTGCAAATCAATGGAGACATTGGTATGACAGGTGAGATTGTTGGCGTATCTGATGTTCGAACTAAGAAGAACATAGAGTCTCTGCCATCTAGTACAGAGATCATCAATCAATTGCGACCAGTTAGTTATGATTTCAATACAGAAGAATATGACATGCTTCAGTTGCCATCCGGAAAGCAATATGGTTTCCTTGCGCAAGAAGTTGAAGATATACTACCTGAATTGGTGAAAACTTCAGCTATTGCTGGCGATCAGGAATTATCAGGTATCAACTATATGCAAATGATACCTATTTTGACGAAAGCCATACAGGATCAAGGTCAGTTGATTGAAAACCAACAAAAACAGATAGATGAATTAAAGTCATTGATCAATGACATTTCATCGAAATAATAGCCTCTCATCGTTAAAATCTACCAAGGCTCAACTTAATTGTTGAGTCTTGTTTTTTTTATGCATGTTGTCGAAATTAGGATAAGCGTACTTTAACATTCGTAGAATAGAATTGTGGAACTTATTGCGCTGCAGAAATGTACATGTTTGTATACATGTCTTTCATGTCGACACCAATTTTAAGTAGACTTTTATTCTTATCTGTTATCAGTTTGATGTGCAATACATTATCTGTGTACGGACAGTCAAATTATATCAATAAAGGAAATACAGCTTTAAAGCAAGGTGACCATCAAGGAGCGGAGGAATTTTACGAGCAAGCAACTTTACATTGCAATCAAGATGATTTAGTTGAACATAATATGGCTGTATTACTAGCAACCACTGGTGATGTTCAAGCTGCTTTAGAACGAATTAGTGATCTGATATCTAAGGATAAAGAAAATGCGGCATTGTTGTATAACCGCGCATTGATGCATCTTCGACAAAAGGATTACCTGAATGCTCTGGCTGATTTTAAACAAGCCTCCAGATACGGAGTCAAAGCGAAAGGAAATATGGAGCGACAAGCCGTGACTCTTAAACGACAATCAGAAGAAAAGCAAATAGAAACTTTACTGGCATTAGCTGAAAAGGAAAGGGACACCGACAATTTTGACTTAGCTAAACAGTATTACGATCAAGCTTTAGCAATAAGAGAAACGGATAAACATATTGTATTTGAGATAGCTAAACTAGGATTGATTCAAAGGAATCCATTTGTTACAATACAAGCATTGGAACTATTACCAAGTGGACCACAAACAGAACTACAGAAAGTTGAATCAACTTTATTAAAAGCATACAGTCTTGGTAGAATTAATAAAATGAAAGAAGCTGTGGGTTTGTTGGAAAATTTGGTTTACCAATCAAAAACCACAGACCTACGACCAAGAGAGTTATTGAGTTATTATTATTTGAAATTGTCCAAATATGAGCAATCTATACGTGTACTTGATGGACAAATCATTAACAATCCTAATACCTACATCGTTGCTGGAAATGCTGCTATTCATATGAAGCGTCACCGTACGGCATTGGAATTATTTAAAAGGGCTGAATATTTTGATCGGGATAATGTAAACATGAAAATTGGAAAGGCTCTCTGCTTAACCCAGTTGCGTGATAATGATCAGGCCATCCAACTTATAGACTCCTTGGCAGTTGACCATCCAGACAATCACCTTGTATGGAATATAAAAGGGATCATTTATAAAGATATCGGCTTATACTATAAAAACAATCAACGACAACAAAGGGCTAAACCATTTTTTGTGAAATCTGCGGCTGCTTTTTTAACTGCAATGACAATCAATGATCGTCTCAAAAATGTTTATTCAAGTAATAGAGCACTAGCGCTGTTTTTCCAAAATAAAAAAGAAGAGGCACAATTAATATGGTCCACAAATAGTGAATTGTCCAGTCAAAATAATTTAGCCCTGCTTTTTGCAAGTGAGAATAATTATTCGGCAGCCTATACCAAATTGGATAAATTGTATACAGACTATTTGAATACCAAGAAAAGGAAAAGTAGTCTTCTGGAGTATAATAGAGGACTTGCAAGATCCAAAACGAGATTAAACAACAACTATAAATTTGTTACTAACTTTCTATTGCATCAGAATAAACCAGAATTGACAGTTGACAATCCTTATGAGCTAGAGAAATCTACATCCATAGCTAACACAGATGATTTTGAGTATTTGCTGAGCTATTCTGATGAAGATTGTATTCAAAAAATAGCACGCAAGAAAGGAAAGAAGAAAAAGCGATTCCGATTATCTAAACGAAAAAAGAAAAAGTACAATGGATCTTGTCCTTCCTTTAGCTATAATATGAAGAAGATTACAATCCCTTTTATGACTGTTATGGTTAATCCCTCTTATGACTGTTATGCTT
>CAYNMW010000242.1:0-5815 GCA_964398295.1 uncultured Saprospiraceae bacterium
GCCTTTTTAATTTTGTCTATAATAAGGTCGATTCCTATTGATCCCGTATATACAAATCTTAGATCTCTTGGGAATGTGTCATGAACAATATCCCGCAGAAAACCGATTACCTGAGCTGCGTCATCGGTCGACATTTCATCTAACATAATTGAAAATTCATCAAGGAATATGACAATTACGTGATGTGGGTTCGAATCAATTAAGTTTTGAAACAAAAAAACCAACTTCTTTTGCCAAGCTATTCGATAACTCTTTAGTTTGATTCCTTTTACTTCTTCTACCCTTTCTGTTATTGTATTCCAGCTCTTTTCGAGTATAGATCCTATTCTTTCAGAAATGATTCTTGTTTCTTTGGCTTTATCATATATACTTTCAACAAAGCCTTCTGGTGTTTTAACTGCTTGAACTGATTTATATATTGTCTTAAAGCCTTTTGGGTTGTTAGATTGCATTTTACGCAGTACACAACTTTTACCAAATCTTCTTTCTGCGAATAGTGAGATGCTCTGAATAGTTAGAGTTTTCCACATTTTGGAGATTAGTTCATCTCTACCTACTATATGTTTGGGCGCAGGAACTCCTCCAGTTTGCGGCAATATAGGAAATGGTGTTTGACTCATACCATATTTTTCGCAAACATACGACAATTTTATCGTACGATCAATGCATCGTACGTTACTTTAATCGTACGTTATCTGGCTCGCCTTAAACAAATCTTTACAAATACCGCTCTGGCAACTCTATATAACTCATTCATGGAATAGGACTATCCGGTATCTCCTCAACCGAATAATACACAGGCAAGCCCTTGTCTTTAGCAATGGCCACATCCTGATCTGCACCTTTTGAGTCACCCTCAATGCGCAAAACAGCATCGCATTTTTCCAACAATCGATGGGCTACAGGATATTGAATTTTATCCCAGACGTCATCACCTACATGCGAACAACCCGCTAACTCCATCAATGGCAAAGCTACCCATTCACCTACCATTGGTACATGACCTTTTTCAAAAATAGGTAAGGCATGTGCTTCCAAATTTTTCATATTTTTCTCAATAAGATCGGGGTCATCATTGGTACCGCTTCGATAGGGACCTGCAATAAGTATTAGCATAAGTAATATTTTACAACACAAAAAAAGGACATATAAATCAATTATCCCTTAATGTAGTTTAAGATTCGCTTTTCGATTTTATAGTGCTCAAAAATTCTGGCGTGATGCCCAGATAAGAAGCTATTTGTCTTTGCGTCAATAACTCTACAAATGTTGGATATGCTTCAATAAATTGATGGTACCTAGCTGATGCTTTCAGTGTCAAATTTTGCACAACTCTGTTTTGTTCTCTACAATATGCATTTTGCATTAATATTCGCCAGAATGTATTGAACTGAGGAATTACATTAAACAACTCATCAAATGCGGATTTCTGAATGACCATCACTGTACTATCCTTTATAGATTCAATCGTCACAGAAGATGATAGCTTATTAAGAAAAGCTTGCATATCTGTTATCCACCAATCTTTCATTGCAAACATTACCGTTACTTCTTTACCCTCTTCATTGAGGCAATAAGCCCTTACTACTCCAGAAGTAATAAAGAAAAGTTGTTGGCATGGAGAACCTTCAGAAAGTAGCTTTTCTTTTCTGCGATAAGAACGCTCGGTGAATACCGTAGTTATTTTCTCTCTATCATTTTGTGATAGATCGATGTGCTTTGCAATATGATGAATTAGAATTTGATTCAAGTTGATACTATCTAATTATGTAAATTGTAGCTCTAAGCTAAACACAATGTTGCAGTTTATACTTAACGAAGATCGGATTACTTCTACGGAATCAGCAGGAATGACCGTTCTAGACTTTGTCAGATACCAACAGAATCTGCGTGGCACCAAAATTGGTTGCCGTGAAGGGGACTGTGGAGCCTGTACAATATTAGTCGGAACAAAGGTCGGGAAGACAATGCAATATCAAAGTATGACATCTTGTTTGATGCCACTTGCTAATGCAAATGGTAAGCATATCGTCACCATAGAAGGACTCAATATAATTGGTCTCAATCCCGCACAGCAAGCCATGGTAGATGAAGGCGGCACACAATGTGGCTTTTGTACTGTCGGATTTATCGTATCCATGACAGGATTTACTATGGAAGCAAATCAAGCATCTTTGGATGCTGCCATAGCTTCGATAGATGGGAATATTTGTAGATGTACAGGTTACAAATCCATTGAAAGAGCTTGTCAACGAATGGTCAGGTCCATGAAAAACAAAGATTCTAAAACACCAATTGAGTGGTTGGTAAAAAAGAAGTATTTGCCAAACTATTTTTTAGATATCCCAACTAGAATCAGTCAACTAAAAACAAAGCAAAAGATTCCTGCGAAGGCAGTATTGGCAGTAGGAGGTGGAACTGATCTGTATGTGCAACGACCTGAAGAGATGCTTGAAAATCCTGTCATCCATTTATTTGACAAACAGGAATACAAAAGCATTTACTCCAATAATGGTTTTATTTATGTTGGCGCAGAAGCAACAGCAACAGATATACTTGAGTCTAACATTATGCAACAGTGTTTTCCATCGTTAGATGAAGACATGAAATTGGTGTCCTCAACACCAATACGGAATATGGGGACACTTGCTGGCAATTTAGTCAATGCATCACCTATAGGTGACTTGACTATTTATTTCTTAGCCCTTAATAGCGAAATCTGTTTAATTAAAAATGGAAAGGAAAGAATCATTGCTTTAAATAAATTTTATTTAGGGTATAAAAAACTTAATAAAAAGAAAGGTGAAATTGTGCAGTGGTTGAGATTTAAAAAGCTAAGTAAATCTCAAACATATAATTTCGAAAAAGTTTGTAAACGGACAAACCTTGACATCGCTTCTGTAAATACGGCAGCCTTGATTTCAAAACAAAGAAACACAATTAAAGAGGCAAATATTTCTATAGGTGGTGTAGGACCAATACCAACTTATTTAACTAAAACCTGTACATTCTTGAAAGGAAAAAAGATCACTGCAGAAACTGTACAGCAAGCATATGACATTTTAGACACAGAAATATCTCCTATTAGTGATGCAAGAGGCTCTTCCGATTACAAACGATTGTTAGCAAGGCAATTATTTTACGCACATTTTATCGAATTATTTCCAAAAAAGATTTCATTGAGTTCATTAACGCTCGCTCATTAATTTTATGAAAAAGGGTACAAAAAGTCATATACCAACAATGAAAAATATTGATTCTCACTCTCATGTCAGAGGCGAATCAATTTACGTAGATGATATTCCTGAACGCCAAGGCACTCTCCACGGAGCAATATTTTCCTCAGCTATTGCTCATGGTAAAATTACCTCAATCGACTATACCAAGGCATTGCAACAATCTGGGGTAGTTAAGATTTTAACCTACAGAGATATTCCAGGACAAAACCAAATTGGAGGGATCATCCCAGACGAACCATTATTCGCTGAGAAAGAACTTCATTTTCAAGGACAGCCTATTGCTCTTGTATTAGCAACTTCAGAACTAGAAGCTAGACTTGCAATCCATCACATAAACATTACATATAAAGAAAAGCCAGCAGTCGTTGATCCGATTGAGGCATATGAAAAAGGGATGCTGCATATCCCCTCTCGCACTTTCAAACTGGGAAGTACAGAGAAAGCATGGAAAAAGTGTGCACATATTATTGAAGGAAAAGCTGACACAGATGGACAAGAACATTTGTACTTAGAAACACAAGGCGCTTATGCTTATCCAGTAGAAAATGGGCACATTTATCTAGTCTCTTCCACACAGGGACCAACTGCTGTCCAGCGAACTGCTGCCAAGGTATTAGGCATCCCCATGCATAAAATAGAAGTGGACGTAAGACGACTTGGCGGTGGATTTGGAGGTAAGGAAGATCAAGCAACAGCTTGGGGAGTTATGGCTGCTCTTGCTGCTCAAGTCTGCCAATGTCCAGTCAAACTGATCTTGCATCGGATGGATGACATGATGATGACTGGCAAGCGTAATCCTTACAGATCGACGTATAAAATTGGACTAGATAAAGATTTACAGATACGCGCATTTGAAGCTGATTATTATCAGAATGCTGGAGCTGCCGCAGACTTATCACCAGCAATTCTTGAACGCACGTTGTTTCATTGCACCAATGCCTATTATGTTCCTCATGTAACCGCTCGGGCACATTCTTGCATTACTCATATTCCTCCCAACACTGCCTTTAGAGGTTTTGGTGGACCACAAGGGATGTTTGTTATGGAAGCTGCAATTGCAAAAGCGGCACGGACTATTGGAGTTAAAGCCAAAGATATTCAGAAAAAGAATTTATTGGATGACGGGCAAACATTCCCATACGGGCAAAAAGTAGAAGAATGTCAAGCTATATCCACATGGAAAGGCTTAGAAAAAGAACATGCTCTCAATAAGATTCAAAAAGAAATAAATGGGTTCAATAAAAAGAATACTCGTCTGAAAAAAGGGATGGCTGTCATGCCTATATGTTTTGGAATATCATTTACGAATACGCCAATGAATCATGCGCGTGCATTGATACATATCTATCAAGATGGTAGTGTAGGGATAAGTACTGCCGCAGTAGAAATGGGACAAGGCGTAAATACGAAAATGGTGCAAGTGGCAGCTAAAACCTTATCCATCGATGCTTCCAGAATCAAGATAGAATCTACCAACACAACCAGAGTCGCCAACACTTCTCCATCAGCAGCAAGTTCTACTGCAGATCTCAATGGAAAGGCTGTAGAAATGGCTTGCAATACCTTGCGCAAAAGACTACTTAAAGTTGCAGCCAAACAACTGGGCAAAAAAGAAACCGACTTAACAATAAAATCAGAATGTGTACACATCAATAAAGCCAAATCCAAACTAAAATGGGAAGAGCTAATTCAAACTGCATTTCTCGCAAGAGTAAATTTGACAGAGAATGCTCATTATGCAACACCAAAAATACATTTCGATAAAAGCAAAGAGAAAGGTCATCCATTTGCATACCATGTCTATGGAACTGCAGCTTTTGTGGTAACGGTAGATTGCATTCGTGGCCGTTATGACTTTGATGCTGTACATGTTGTTCACGATTTTGGCACAAGCATGAATCGAATCATAGATCTTGGGCAAATGGAAGGAGGTCTTGTGCAAGGAATCGGTTGGATGACGATGGAAGAATTACTGTACAATGATAAAGGTCGTTTGATGAGCAATGCTCTTTCTACGTATAAGATTCCCGACATCTATTCTGTTCCAAAAAAGATTGATGTTACATTCCTAAATACAGATGGCAATGATATGGCAATCTTCAAATCAAAGGCAGTTGGAGAGCCGCCATTGCTGTACGGTATTGGTGCATATTTCGCCATTCTGGATGCTGTACAACAATTCAATCCATCATTTGAACCAATAATTTATCATGCACCATTTACACCGGAGAAGGTTTTGATGGGCTTGTATGATTGACCCTAATGTCATTTAGAATATTCTACAAAAAACCTGCCCCCAATTACAAGCTGTCCTCAGAAAAATATCAATTGTAAAACTGACTTTTAAAATAAGTAATCATATTGTGTTTGAGAAGATGAGAAACTTTGCCGCAATACTTGCAAATCGATTGTAATCGACTTATATGAGGATAACAGCACCATAACAGCAGGCAATGCCAGTGGAGATAATAGGCATAAAAGGATGAGGACATAACAGGCATAAAGAAGTTGATTTATGTAAGAAGGTTTCTTGACTTAGAGAGGTGCATGTTGTTTTAATCCGCCAATACTGTCCT
>CAYNMW010000243.1:0-5788 GCA_964398295.1 uncultured Saprospiraceae bacterium
GTGATACTTCCAGCAACTAACAAAGTCAGCCATCCGTCCCAACCAAGAACAATTTCTCCAAACTTAATTGCAGCCAGAGATACTGCGCCCATCACCAAAACATTAAAAATTAAACCTAAATAGAGTGCCCTGAATCCCCGTAGAAATGCCGCCATGGATCCGCTATACCTCAATTCGTAAAATTCGATATCTGTCAATACTTCTGAACGCCTCCATAGTTTGGCGAATACAAAAACTGTAAGCATACCAGTCAACAGGAATGCCCACCATACCCAATTACCACTCACACCATTCTGTCTAACAAGATCAGTAACCAAATTTGGCGTATCTGCTGAAAACGTAGTCGCAACCATAGAAACACCAAGAATCCACCAAGCCATATTGCGACCAGACAAGAAAAAGTCCGTAACAGAAGATCCTGCTTTTTTTGAAACCAGGAGCCCAACTACCAGTACGAATAAAAAATAGGCAGCGATAATTGTCCAGTCGAGGGTAGATAGATTCATTTATTTTAATGTTGAGTATTGAATTTTGAATGTTGGATTATTGTGGGCAATTTAATGTTTAATTTTTAATGTTGAGTGTTGAATTGCTGTGGACAAAAAACTTATAATACAGACTTTCTTAACATCTATTTTTTAAGGTTGAATTTGTGATTAAGATAATGTAATATCTTAGGCTCAAACAACTCAACACTCAACACTATTTTAGCAACCAAAGGTTGCTAAAATTTCCATCGTCTAAACGCTTCAATCGCTTCATACTCTGCAAAGCCCAATCGTCTGTATGTATCTGCAGCTTCTCGATTACGGTCTTCTGCACGTTGCCAAAATTCTCTTGCATCTTCACCTGGAAATGGGGCACTATCTTTTTGGGTCTGGTGCATGAAAATCGCTCTACGTTTGCGGAGCAATTCTTCTGGACTGATGGGTACTGCCATCTCGATCTCATCAATTGGATATTCGTGCCAAGCTCCTCTGTATAACCACAACCAACAATCCTTTATCCACTTTTCATTTTTCAATTGTTCAAAAGCTTGAAAAATACTTTCCAAACACACACGATGTGTACCATGTGGATCAGCCAAATCACCTGCCGCATAGACTTGATGTGGCTTCACGTCAGTCATTATTTTTTTAATGATATCAATATCTTTCTGCGACAATGCTTTTTTCTTAGTCTTCCCTGTCTCATAAAATGGCAAATTCAGAAAATGAATATTGCTGTCATGTAACCCACAAAAACGCGCAGCTGCCCTAGCCTCTCCTTGACGAATAAGGCCTTTGACATGTCTAACAGTATCCGTATCAATTTGTCCAACCGTTTTGTCTCTAATTGATTTTTCAGCTGTAAGCATGTCCTTCAAGCCAGAGGAATCAGAAATACCCTGCGCATACTCCTTGTAGAATTCGATGTAGCGTAAGGCATCATGATCATGTACAGCGATATTACCTGATGTCTGGTAGGCAACGTGGACTTCGTGTCCTTGATCAACCAAGCGTAAAAATGTACCTCCCATAGAGATGACATCATCGTCTGGATGTGGACTAAAAATGATTACTCTCTTTTTTGCAGGCTTTGCTCGTTCTGGCCTGGTAGAGTCGTCGGCATTTGGTTTTCCTCCAGGCCATCCAGTGATGGTATGTTGTAATCTGTTAAACACTCTGATGTTCAATTGATACGCAGAAGCCTCTTCTATGATAAGGTCACTCAGGTTATTTTCATTGTAGTCTTCATTTGTGAGTTTCAAAATAGGTTTTGCTAACTTCTCAGATAACCAGGTTACTGCCTTGGTGATTAAGTCATCATCCCAATTGCAAATGCCAACCAGCCAAGGAGTTTTGAATCGGGTCAATTCTGAGGCCGCTGTCGCATCTATATAGAAACAAGTATTCTCATGGTGTTGCAGAAAACTGGAGGGCACTGCAGAACTCACTTCATCTTCTACCGCTACTTTGACTATCGGTGCTTTATGACCACCCCAAGCCATGATATAAATTTGCTTTGCTTTCAAAATAGTATCAATGCCCATTGTGATGGCACGATAGGGCACATCCTGATTGATAAAATCATCTTTAGCATCCTCTCTTGTCAAATTATCCAATCTCACCAATCTGGTTTTGGAAGTCTCCCACGAACCCGGTTCATTAAACCCAATATGTCCTGTACGGCCTATACCCAACAATTGGATGTCTAAGCCGCCTAGGGATTCTATTTTTTGCTCATAAAAGTCGCAGTAATCCTGCACACCATCCATTGTAATCGTTCCATCAGGTATGTGCACATTTTCTTTTGGTATATCGATATGGTTGAATAGATGCTCATTCATGAAGCGCACATAGCTTTGAACTGCATCTGGCTCCATAGGAAAGTACTCGTCTAGATTGAAAGTATAGACATTAGAAAAACTAAGTCCATCTTCTTTGTGCATTCTTACCAATTCTTCATAGACTTTGACAGGTGATGATCCAGTGGCTAGACCAATCACAATAGGTTGAAAGTCCGTTTGTTTTTTCTTGATCGCTTCTCCAATTAAATTGGCAATATGCTTTGAAGCCAATGAATTGTCTTCCCAAATTTCTAAAGGGATTTTTTCTACGCTTTTCAGCTGAAATTTGAACTGGTCTAGAGCTATTGTCCCTGGTGATTGATCCATTTGAACGATTGGTTTATGCTAAAGAAGTAAAAAATAATGTAAATTACAAATTGTGCACGAGCACAGAAATAATATAAATTTATGCCGATAAGAATTAAAGACATCGCAACACGAGTTGGTGTATCCAGAGGAACAGTAGATCGTGTACTTCATAACAGAGGGAATGTTGCGCCTCACATCAAACAAAAAATAGAGAATGCTATCGCAGATATGGGATACTCGCCTAATATCATTGCTTCTCGATTGGTATCTAACAAACCACTATTCGTAGGCGTTATACTTCCTCACTTTTCAGAAGATTCATTTTGGACCTTACCAAAACAAGGAATTGAAAATTGTATACAAGACTTTGGTCATTTTAATATAAAAATCAAGACCGTTTACTTTAATCTCGTTAATGAGCAATCCTTTATTGACGCTTGTCTGTCAAAAGAAATAGATACCGTCGATGCTGTTATTATAGCTCCTGTCTATGCAAACAAAGCAACTGAATATCAATCCATATTGAAGAAGCGAAATATCCCTATAGTTGCAATCAATATAGAATCAAGACAAGCACAGCATGAAGACCATATCTCTTATATCGCTCAGAATTCTTATCAAGCAGGACAAGCAGCTGGAAGGTTATTTGAGTTGTCCATCAACGACAACCCATCTATTTTGCAGCTCACCATTGGGCAGCTTGCTCATGAGACATCGCCTATACAACAGAGAAAACAAGGGTTACAAGACTTCTTTCATGAGAAGAATACTTTGTTATCAAGCTTAGATATCCTCAATTTTTCAAACACATATCAGCTAAGGCAACAGATCATTACTCATATTAATCAACATGGACCATTCAATGGCATATTCATTACCAACTCTAAAGCCTATCGCTTTACTGAAGCAATGAAAACACAAGGAGAAAGCTTCATTACAATTGGATTTGACTTGAGCGAAGAACACATTGGCTGCCTCGAAAGAAATGAAGTGAGTTATATTATTGATCAAAACCCAATGCAACAAGGCTATATTGGAATGAAATTATTGATAGACTGTCTCGTATTGAATAATGACCTCCCTCTTATACACCATATCCCTATGAACATTATTGTCAAAGAGAGTTTGTTTTGAGGGGTCAGATTTTGAGGTGCTTACACCTTACACCAATTTCAAATTTTAAGCAAAACAACCTGACAACAATGCTAGAAAGCAACTATATTTGCATTTTTTAAACTGAATTCCCAATCTAAGCGTTAGGATTGAGTAAATTGATTTGAACATGGCTATTTTTATTACAGATGAATGCATCAATTGTGGAGCTTGTGAACCTGAGTGTCCAAACAACGCAATATATGAAGGAGGCGTTGAATGGACGATTGCTGAAGGCACTACAGTTAGTGACAACTATACCTTAGAAGACGGATCGGTTGTAACTCCTGACCAAGAGCAAGCACCTGTGGATGACGAAATATACTTCATTGTACCAGATAAATGCACAGAATGTAAGGGCTTCCATGAAGAACCTCAATGTGCTGCGGTTTGCCCAGTTGACTGTTGCGTTCCTGATGAAGACAGAGTAGAAACGGAAGAGGTATTATTAGCTAGGCAGGCTAAATTGCATGCTTAACTGGACTGTATCCTCTTGCTGGTTCGAATTTCCACATATTTTATTTTCTAAACAACTTTATTCGAAGCCCTGTTTGAATGATCAGAGGCCTTAATTCTATTTCAGTGGTAAATGGTGCTCCACCTAGTTGAGGTACAGCAGGATTTAAAAAACCAGTTGTTGTCGTATTTCCCCAAACTGCCATTACATTTCCAATTAATGAAATACGCTCTGATAAATTGATATTTATACCTGCTTTGACAACGGGAGAAACAAAATCGCCAATACTAAGCTCATCTACCAAAATACCTTCAGTCCTTTGTATATAAGTGTAGTTCACACCAGCGCCAAGTAAAAAACCCAAGCGATTCGATGCATTGAAATGGCGATTGATGGTTAGGGCAACAGGAGCAAATGTGAAGTTACCAACGGCTAGACCTTCAATTGTACCACCACCGGTAATGTCTGATGAAGGTGGTAATCCTAGCTGAATATCTAAGGAATATTTTTCATTAAGAAAATAACCTACATTGAAACTAAATGTTGATGCATTTGAAACAAGAAAATCCGCATCAGGAAATGCCGTATCTGCTACACTGACACTGGCATCAGTAATCAGATTGAGGATTGAGATGCCTGGCATGATGTAAGGACCTGCTTTTTTTTGCGAATAAAGTACAGATGAGTTAAACAGACAAAGAACAACTAGAACAACATAACTGGAATTAATTTTCATGGTGTTTATCCATATATGATTGAATTTTCAGAAAGTAACCTGTCAACCCAGAATAAATATTGATTATCTGCTTCTCAGGGTAGCTGACTTTACAAAATGATAACTACTAAGGCAACTTCGCGCACTCAGGGATCGTCTATTATGCAAGTAAAAATATTCAATGAAATGAAATTGGTCATCCTATTTGGTCCTGGTGCTGTTGGTAAAATGACTGTCGGCAAAGCTCTTGCAGAATTAACAGAATTGAAGTTGTTTCACAATCACATGTCATTGGAATTGGCTAATCAGTTCTTTCCATGGAGTACAGAAGACTTCAATAAAATAAGCGAGCTCATTCGATTTGGCATTTTTGATGTAGTCGCAAAAAGCGATTTGGAAGGATTGATCTTCACATTTGTTTGGGTGATAAATGAGAAAAAGGAAGAAGACTATATCGATCGAATCGTGGCTATTTTTGAAAAAGAGGGGGCAGACGTTTGTTTTGTAGAATTATATGCAGAATTAGAACAACGTCTAAAGCGCAACAAAGGAGCATTTCGATTGCAGGAAAAACTCTCTAAACGCGACACTGTTTTCACGGAAAAAATGATCCTTAAGAATGATTCCAAATACAAATTAAATACTGAGGAAGGTGATTTGCCTTCAAAAACGATATTGAAAATTGATAATACTCATCTTTCAGCCGAAGAAGTAGCTAAATTGATAAAGGGTCATTATATGCTATAAGGGTTAAATGCAACAAGCAGTTTATGGATTGTTGGATTGTTGGATTGTTGGATTGTTGGATTGTTGGATTGTTGGATTG
>CAYNMW010000244.1:0-5780 GCA_964398295.1 uncultured Saprospiraceae bacterium
ACCAATACTGTGACAATCATGTCTCAAGATAATTTTGGAGATGTCAGAATTACAAGTAACAATGGACCAGTTTGTTCTGGTGAAAATGGGCAATATACGATACAATCTACTTTAGAAAATGTTGATGCAGGAGCAATCGTAAGCTATACCTTGAATGGTGGAAGTACGCAAACGATAACGCTTGATGCCAGTGGAGAAGCGACGATTACGGCTTCCTCTTTAACTGGTACATCAAATCTGCAATTAGTAGCCATAGGAGCGAATGATTGTTCGAATGACTTAACATCAACTGATGAAATCTTAATTCTTGGATCACCTATACCCTTAGCTTGTGGTCAGACAATTGCTGGTAATAATACCAATGGGACTGCTAGTATTTTTGAATATAATGGAAATGCTGGTTGGGAAGGTAAAGAAGATATTTATGAATTCACAGTGACAAGTAATAGTGAAGCCACAGTCATAGAATTAACAGGTCTAAACACTACGGGTGATTTGGATATCCTTCTTACGAATACATGTGACCCTCTGACTACAATTGCTTTCAGTGATCAATTTGAAGATGCTGATGAGACCATAAGTCAAATTCTGGATCCAGGCACATACTGGTTAATAGTAGATGGATATGCTGCTGATGACGAAAGTCCATACAACCTTTCTCTGTTGTCCTGCGGTGTCAAAGCAGCCTGCAACAACATCATTGAAGCAGAATGTTTTGAGACGATCTCTGATGCCTTAACAGCAGAGCAACAATTCTATAATTGTGGATTTAGTGATAATGGTAAATTGTATAAAATCACGCCAGAATTCGGCGGAAACATGACACTTAATTTGACAGGCTTGTCTGCAGATCTTGATTTATTTTTATACACTGATATATGTGACGCAACTTGTAATGAGATTGCCTTCAGTAATGCTGGAGGAGCATCTTCAGAACAAATCACCTTCACTGCTACAGCAGGTACATGTTATTATATCCGAGTATTTGGCTTTCAAGGTGCCCAAAGTTCTTTTGATCTGGAATTCGATTGTCCATCTGCCTGTCCTTGTACGGATGCTGTAGATTATGTAGAAGCCATTCCTTCAGGAGATGTTTGTCTTGGTACAACTGGTTCTTATACAATTCAGCCAGTAGCTGGCGCAGACATGTCTCCTGGAGCAACTGTTTTTTATTCCTTGAATAGTGGTGCTACCCAATCAGTCGTGTTAAATGGTAACGGAGAAGCAGTGATTAATGACACGCCGACAGTCGCAGGTAATCCTGGGTCGACAATTGCATTGAGTAGGATTCAATTTACAGTGGGAGCAGAGACTTGTTCAATTATTCTAGATGCAACTGCAGAATTTAAAGTAAATGTAGGGCCAAACTTTGTGACTGTCTTTTCCAATGGACCAGTTTGTGCTGGCTCGGAAAATGGAAAATATTTTGTTGAAAATCAGTTAGGTATGGGATCTACTGCAAATGCAAATATTATTTATGATTTGAATTTCTTTGGGCAATCAGGTATGTCTACGATAAGAGATACTGTGAAATCTGGTGAAGATGGTGTAGGAATCATTGAGATACCAGCGACAGTAGCCAATACTCCAAGTTCTCAAATTTTCATTATAGAAAACGAAAAGAATGGATGTGTAACGCCATCAGGTACACTAGCAAGTATTACAACATACGACTCTGCCAGTCATGTGAATATATTTGCTACTGCCAGAGAAATATGTCCAGGCGATGATGCTGTATTTACCTTATCAGGGGTACCTGGTGAAGTCATTGAGTATGATGATACAAATAGTGGAAGTATTCCAGCTAATCCTCAGTTTGTCGTACTAGATGCTGCTGGGAATGCCACTATAACAATACCTAGTCCGACGGCTGATGTACGCTTAGATATATATAGAGTAGTGATTAATCCTTTTGGAAGCGATAACAATACTTTTCCGTTTTGCGATACTGGATTTGAATATGGTGAAAACTTTGCAGAAGTTACAATAGCTGACATCGCTGATTTAGATGTTGCAGTCCTTGATGGGAATGTGTGTATAGACGATGATGTAATTTTCAGAATATTTCCAGCTTCTGGTTCGATACCATCACCTGGAGGTACCGTAGATTATACGATTAATGGGACTGCAGGATCTATTGAACTCGATGGGAATGGCGAAGCATTTGTTTCAGTCGATGCTACTGTTTCAGGTACATATACAATTGTCCTCAACGCATTAAATGTCCCCTGTAGCACAGGCGGATGTGATATGAGCTTTACTGGAAAAACAAGTAGTGGTATTGCATTTGATCCACCTCATGACTTAATCGTGACTGGCAATGGTCCCTTATGTGAAGGAGATACTCCTGTATATACAATCGGCCCTGCAGTAGCTGGAGCAATAAATCCAAATGGTGAAGTAAGCTATATGTTTAATCAAGATGAAAGTACATTTGCGACTATTTCACTTGATGCGAATGGAATGGCTACCGTCAGTCCACCTAGCTCAACTCAGTCTTCTTCAATCGATTTATTATTAATGGATAATAGTGTCCCTTCATGTTCTATAGAGCTTGATTTTGGAACAAACATTGATATTTTTCCAGTACCTGGACAGGTTGAAATACTTGGACCTGGAGTGCCTGTTTGTAGAGATAGTTTATTAACCTATACAATTCAGCCAGTAGCAGGAGCAAATGCATCTCCTGAATTACTTGTAGAGCTTAGTATTAATGGTATGCTTGACACAATCCAATTGGATACAACAGGCGTTCAGGTCATTAGTGTGACTTCAGAATTCGTTGGAGCAGGTGCTTCAACTGTTGAATTATTACGTATCATAAACCCAGGCTGTGACATCCCATTGAATTCCATTGCTTCAACAGATATCATTGATTGTGGTGATCCATGTTACGAATACATGGTCAGAAATTTTGGAGAAGAAGAAGCATTGACTTATCAGGTAGAATCATTTATCACGTCTGAGTCCTTCGTTGCTTCTGGATCTGCTGAATATTTAGCTGGTGATTTTGTCTCCTTAGATCCAGGATTTGAAATTTCAGAAGGCGCTGAAATTCTATGTGACATCAATCCTTGTCCAAACACAGAAACTTGCGGTGAAGTGTCACAGAGATCCGGTACTGCAGATGTCCCTAATGAATTCTTAAATTGGAATGTCGTTGAGGGTGCATGTGTAGATGAGTTAGTATTCTCATCTAGCAGTGGGAGTAATGGTTCAGATATCGAGTTTGCTGTCGCTGGATTTGTCTCAGGAAATAGTGGACCGTTTAATGCAACTATTAGCGTAAGTTCGCTAGCAGGAGATTTTTCCAGAAGCATTGTAGTTCCAGTTGGACAGACAAGGTATGATGGTGCTGATGCTGTGGGCTTTTGGGCAACTCCAGATAACAGGTTATATTTTGTCAATTTAGTTACTGATTATGACGGAACTAGATTAGTAGATGCTACTATAGAACTAGAACCGTTTTAATGGATTAGCGATAGATATGAAAAATCTACCGGCCATCTCAATTTTTTGAGGTGGCCTTTTTTATTCTTATTTATCTTAATTTTCATTCCAACAATTTGTGAAGCAGTCTGTAAGTTCAAACCGCAGAAGTCAAATTAATGTCAACTCATTAATTGACATTTTGACACAACATTAATTAAAGTAAACTGAGAAAATCAAACAGTATGAAATCATTTGACACTACTACTATTGGAGTTGTTCTGTCAGACTTAATCAGCAGGCCATTAAAGAAATAGTCAATTATAAAGATTGAATACCGTATATTAATCTCCATTCGTATTACAAGAATAAAAATAACTTTCATGAAAAAATTAGCACCTCTTTTTCTTACTCTCGTTTTTGGCTTGATGTCTTGTCAAGATGACTCATCTGCTATAAGAGATATCAAGCAATATTCCATACAGCAGTTCCTCGATACCAAATCCGTTTTTGGTGGGAGCTTTTCACCAGACAAACAAGACTTGCTTGTCACCAGTAACGAAACAGGTATTTATAATGCCTACACCATTCCTGTCAAAGGCGGTGAGATGACAGCTCTTACTACTTCTGAAAACGAATCCATTTTTGGTATTTCCTATTTCCCTAATGACAAAAGAATCTTATTTAGAAGTGATGATAATGGGAATGAAATCTTTCATCTCTTTGTCAGAAATGAAGATGGAAGTGTCAAAGAACTAACTCCTGGAGAAAAGGCAAGAGCACTTTTCTATGGATGGGCGCATGATGGACAGAGTTTCTACTATGGTTACAGTAAGCGAAATCCACGTAATATGGATGTGTATGAAATGAACATCGAAGATTTTAGCAGCAAACTGATTTATCAAAATGATAATGCATTTGACTTTAATGGCATCTCTAACAACAAGCAATACATGGCGCTAAGTAAGTCCGTAAATACAAACGATTCAGATCTGTTTGTATATGATCTAGGTTCAAAAACAATGACGCAAGTAAACGAGAATAAGGCTTCAAATCGTGCTGCAGATTTTAGTGTCGATAGTAAACAACTTTATTATATCACCGACGATGGTGAAGAGTTTTCTTATCTCGCCAAGTATGATATAAATTCAAAAGAAAAAAGCATCGAACAAAAAGAAGAATGGGATATCAATTATGCTTATTTCTCGCATAATGGTAAGTATAGAATTATGGGCATCAATGAGGATGGAAAGACAGTGTTGAAAGTCACTGATGCTGAATCCGGCAAACCTGTCCGTTTCCCATCTTATGAAAGTGGAGATGTCACATCAGTTGGTATATCTCGCGATGAAACCATGATGCGATTTTATGTTGGTAGCTCTAGCTCACCAAGTAATCTGTATACTTACGATTTGAGTGGTGGTGATCCAATGAAATTGACAAGTTCACTAAATCCTGAAATCAATTCCGATGATCTTGTGACGGCTACTGTAGTTAGATATCCCTCTTTTGACGGGCTGAAAATTCCAGCGATTTATTACAAGCCAAAGCAGGCTTCAGCGAGTAATAAGGTGCCTGGTTTGGTTTGGGTGCACGGTGGACCAGGTGGTCAGAGTCGGCAAAACTATTCAGGATTGCTACAGTATTTAATCAATCATGGCTATGCAGTTCTTGCAGTTAACAATCGGGGAAGCAGTGGTTACGGCAAGACATTTTATAAAATGGATGATCGCAATCATGGAGAAAACGACTTAATGGATTGTGTTTATGGACGGAAGTATTTAGAAACGTTGGACTATATTGATAAGGATAAAATTGGAATTATTGGTGGCTCTTATGGTGGCTTCATGACGATGGCTGCCATGGTTCATCAGCCGGAAGTATTTGATGTAGGAGTCAATATTTTTGGAGTGACCAATTGGCTCCGCACATTAAAAAGCATTCCACCATGGTGGGAATCATTCAAAGATGCTTTATATGAGGAGATGGGAGATCCAGTCCAGGACTCTGTACGGTTGCACAAAATTTCTCCTCTATTCCATGCAGAAAAAGTCAAACGTCCATTAATGGTTTTGCAAGGAGCAACTGATCCACGTGTGTTACAAGTTGAGTCCGATGAGATTGTAGAAGCGGTAAAGAAAAATGGCGTACCTGTTGAATATGTTTTATTTGAGGACGAAGGCCATGGCTTTGTCAAAAAAGAAAATCAGATAACTGCCTATAGTGGGATTTTAAAGTTTCTGGATAAGTACCTAAAAAATGAAGAAGAATTGAAGGGATAGGATTCTTAGTAGATTAACCATAAAAGCACCTAGTAACGCTCCACTTTCCAAAAAAGCGAGAAAAACTGT
>CAYNMW010000245.1:0-5778 GCA_964398295.1 uncultured Saprospiraceae bacterium
CATCATGTGGACTTACGGAGGGATAGAAGGTCGCGCCACCACCACAAATACCCTTATTTTCCCAAGATGTGGGTTGAGCAAATAAGCTAAAAGAAATAAGTGTAAAGATTATTCCTGAGATGATACTTTTCATGTTGACGTTTTTACAACTGAATTAAGTAATTTAATGAGTAGAATGACTGACCCCATTGGAAGCCATTGAGGTATGAACTAAATATAGGTTGATCGAATGGAAGGAAAGTGATCTTGGTTAGTGTGATAATCACACTTTTCCTATAAAATTGAATTTAGATATAAAATTTGAAACTAATTGCGCGATTATCAAAATATTTAATCGGTCTCACATTGTTTAATACTACCAGATGGTTTTATCCGACAATCATTTATAAAAAAGTATTTGAAGAAATCATCTCCACGCTCTAATTGATATTGAAATAGTTTTTAAAAAAACAATAAGTTTATCCTTCATTCTTAAATCTAACAGGAATTGTATACAATACTTTGACTTTCTCTCCTCTTTGAACTCCAGGAGTCCATGGCTCTGGCAAATAATTCATTTCATTGACTACATTTAATGCTGCTTCACCGCAACCAAGACCGATATCTCGTACTATATTGGCCTCTTGAACGCTACCGTCTTTTGCAATCACAAATTGGATGACAACCGTTCCTTCAATGTTATTTTCTTGTGCATCTGGAGGATACTTTAAATTTTTGTAGATGTATTGGAGCATTTTATTTTTTGCACATTCCTCCTTTTCTTTCATTGTTGCAGTCTCATCTTCGCAGCCTGGAAATCTAGGCATCGATTCTACCTGTTTGTAAATAGCTTCTGGAGGTGGCGCGTCTGCAGGGCGATGAATTTTTTTCCAATATGTAATTTTATCATCCAGACAATCAATTAAATCAACATGCTTTGCTCTGTCTTTCGATTTTAATCCAAATGTGCGCGTGTACTCTTGACCTACAAAATCTATTTTAACAATGTCATAGTCGTATACTTTATTTAATTCTCTATCGGTTAAATTAATTATGACTGCGTTACCTTTATTTTGAATCTGTGTTAATGTAAGTGGCTTGATTTTATCGAAATAGACTATTACTTTTTCTTTTAGTGTAATCCGAGGCTTTTGCTTAAGGTTTAATTCAAAAATAAGCACATAATTATCGTAACCTTCTATCCCTACACTCATTGCAAGTTTGTTCTTCTCATTTGTTTGTTGGGATAATTCTAGTGGTTCTGTGTACAGATATACTTTTTCGTCAAAGTAATCTTCAACAGCTAAGTTACATTGACACCAAACTGAGAGTGATGCAAATACCAGTCCCATCGAAATTAAACTTTTCATTTTCATAAAGCTGTATGTCTTAGTTGTTAATACCTAGCAGACTTTTTACCTGCCATCGAATTTATCATAAAATTTCGTAAATCATCATTTGCAGACTTTAAATCTTCTCTTCTCAAATACATCATGTGCCCACTTCTGTATCCTTTGAAGGACATGCGATCTTGCATTCTACCACTTGGATCAATTTGCCACATCGTATATTTAGCATTAAAATAAGTTGTAGCTCCATCATAATATCCAGATTGTACCAATACATTCAAGTACGGATTTTGCGCCATTGCTTGTCTCAGATCATCTCTGGTATTGTCATTTCTTCTGTCCCAAGGATGCACTGGACCAAACATATTGTATTTAATATCGGTCTTAAAATCTAGGTGTTCTCTCAGGTAATAATTAATTGCTGGGGTAAAGGAATGCAACCATGATTTTAATTCAGAATTATAGTCGGGTCTTGAGCCGGCAAGTTTTTTATCCATTCCCAAATATCTTGAATCAAGCCTTCCGATGGTCATTCCAGATTCATCTCTCAATAATTCTTTCCAAAAATAGTTGGTAGGCACGTCAAGATTGTGCTGCATAATGTTCTCCTTAGAGATTGTGGTATATCTCTCCATTTTATCGGCGCACATTTCTCGTTCTTCATCAGATACAAATCCACCTTTTGCTAAAGCTGGCATTAAATCATTGACAGCAAACGCTTCTACTTCAGGTAAGACTTCTAACAAATCCTTTGATTGTAAGTCTTCTGGCAATACACCATGGTGCCATGCAGCAGCAGCCATGTATGGGATATTTAAAGCAGAGGACAAGGCATTGTCAGCTCCATAAGATTTGTAGTCAGCTGGAGATACTAAGATGACCCCATTGAGATACATCCATTGTTGGTCTTGTAAAGCTAAAGACAAGCCCATCACTCTTGTCCCTCCATAGCTCTCTCCTACCAGGTACTTTGGTGAACGCCATCGATTGTATCTTGTCACGAAGGTATTTACCCATTCTGCCAAATATTTTATATCTGCATTAATACCAAAAAACATATCTCTATCCACCTCTTTGCCTGACTCAGGTATTGTCCTGGAATAGCCAGTATTCGCAGGATTGACAAAGACAATATCTGCTACATCAAGCACGGAATATGGATTGTCTTGCACACCATAAGGCTGAACAGGATATCCTTCCTCATCTATTTTCAAAACCTTGGGACCAGTATATGCCACATGCATCCACACCGATGCAGAACCCGGACCTCCATTGAATGAGATCAATAAGGGTCGTTCTGCATTATCTGTACCCTGCCGTTCATAGTAGGTATAAAAAAGACTAGCTATTGGTTTGCCCATTTCGTCCCAAACAGGAATAGTACCAGCATTGGCTTTATAATTAAATGTTTGGCCATTGATTGTTGCTGTATGGCTAGTTACCACTGTGGTGTCAATAGGTAATTTTCTTGATTGTGCAAAAGAACTATAGAGGAATACAAACCAGAGAAGGAGTGTGACAGCGTATTTCATTTTCTAAATATACAATCTAGGATAGAAAAGATAAAATCCCGCGAAAACAAGATTCTTTTAGCGTTTTCTAGACAAAATGTTGGGAAACTTAAAAGATATGAAAGAGTCGCAGGAAACATCACAAGAAGAAAACTTGCTCAAGATTTAAGTATCTATGAAACTAAATTCTCAAGACTAATATAACAGGATAGCTCTAAGCCTTTTCCATCTGAATTTGACTTAAAAACATTGATTAAATTTTTATGTACGCTAAATGTTTAAAACATGAAAAAGAAATTCTCCTTTATAGTCGGATTATTCGCATTATCTCAGGCAATCTTTAAAGTAGTTACTTGTCTAAGTTGTGACGATTCTATATTTGGATTTAAAATTCCAGGTCTACTTTACGTGCTGTTTTGGACATTTCTGTCTATCGTAATTTTATATGATGTTTACAAAGTGAATTGGGCCAATAAACAAAAGTAGGACCTTTACGTGCAGATAGAAATATGAAAATCGACCTACTTACGCGTAAGCACTTTCTTAGCACTATTGTAGACATCATCGATTCCCAAGCCATACTTGGTTAACAATTGTGCTGGCTTTCCACTTTCACCAAACGAATCATTGACTGCTACATATTCCATTGGGACAGGTTGATTACGCACAATTACTTGAGCAACGCTATCTCCAAGTCCACCATTGCGTTGATGTTCTTCGGCTGTAACCACACATCCTGTTTTGGCTATGGATTCCAAAATAGCTTGTTTGTCAAGTGGTTTGATGGTATGAAAATTATATAGGTCTACCGTAATCCCTTCTTTGACTAATTTTTTAGTGGCTTCGATTGCGTGCCACATCAAATGGCCAGTTGCAAAAATACTCACATCACTTCCTTCACTAAACTGGATTGCTTTCCCAATTTTAAATGAACCTTCTTCTGTAAACATAGGCCAGCCTGGTCTTCCAAAACGGAGATAAACTGGACCGTCGTGATCAGCAATAGCAATAGCCGCTTCTTTTGTTTGTTGCGCATCACATGGATTAATCACCGTAAAACCGGGAAGCATTTTCATTAATCCAATGTCTTCCAAAATTTGATGTGTAGCACCATCTTCTCCTAATGTAAGGCCTGCATGAGATGCACAGATTTTGACATTTTTGTGGGAATAGGCAATTGATTGTCTGATTTGATCGTAAACTCTACCTGTTGCAAAATTTGCAAAGGTACACGCGTATGGTATTTTGCCACCGATGGACAAACCAGCAGCTATCCCCATCATATTTGCTTCGGCTATACCTACCTGAAAAAATCGATCAGGGAAGTCTTTAATGAACGCCTGCATTTTAAGGGAGCCTATCAGATCTGCACAAAGTCCGACAACATCAGAATTACTTTTTCCAACTTCATAAAGTCCTTGGCCAAATCCATCTCTTGTTGCCTTTTTTTCTGTGGCTTCTATTGTTAATATATCTCTCATTTAGTTTTTTGCTTGTTTACAAGGAAGTACAATAGTTTGTAAACCCAGTATGTTTAGAATGTGTGTACTTAAAAATCTCCGAGTGTTTCTTCTAGCTGACCTAGTGCCTTTGCTGTCAATTCTTCATTAGGAGCTTTACCATGCCAGGCATGTGTCCCCATCATGAAATCGACTCCCATCCCCATTTCGGTTTTCATCAAAATACAGATTGGCTTACCATTGCCGGTTTTTCCCTTTGCTTCGTCTAAGACTTTCAATACATCCTCCATATCATTTCCATTCATATGCAACACATCCCAGCCAAATGCTTTCCATTTTGCTTCAAGATCTCCCAATGCAAGGACGTCATCATTCGATCCATCAATTTGCTGACCATTCCAATCAACGGTCAAAATCAAATTGTCAATCTTATTATGTGGTGCATACATTGCTGCTTCCCAAATTTGTCCTTCCTGCAACTCACCATCTCCAGTTAGTACATAAACGGTGCTGTCGTCACCTCTTAGTTTTTTGCTAGTTGCAACGCCTATTGCCACAGAGACTCCTTGCCCTAATGAACCAGATGCAACACGGATACCAGGAAGGCCTTCATGCGTGGCAGGGTGCCCTTGCAATCTAGAATCCAAAAGTCGGAAGGTCGATAATTCCTTTACAGGAAAATATCCAGAACGTGCCAAAACACTATACCATAATGGTGAGATATGTCCATTCGACAAAAAGAATACATCTTCATTGGATGCATCCATATTGAATGAAGTATCGTGATTCATTACAGAAAAATAAAGCGCGACTAAAAAGTCTGCACAGCCAAGTGATCCACCTGGATGACCAGAATTCACTCTATGCACTTGTCTGATAATATCTCGTCTGACTTGGGAAGCTATTCGATTAAGTTCGGCTATATCTGCCATAGTATTTTGCTTTGTTGGACGCGGCAAAGATACATTTGGATTTGCAATTATTCATGAAGCAGAACAACTATACTGATACTATTTTTCAGTATGAAACATATCTGGTAGATTAAGTAAACAGAATGTTTTGTTGACTGTAAAAAATTCAAAACAGTCAGACTTTTTACTGCCGTGAATTTTATAAAATAAAAAAGGCTCGACTGTTGAGTCGAGCCTTTAGTCTTTTAGATTCAGTAAATTTAGTTCACAGCATCTGCTAGTCCTTTACCAGCTTTGAACTTTACGACTTTTTTCGCTTTGATTTTGATTTTCTCACCCGTCGCTGGGTTTACACCCATTCTTGCTGCTCTTTTCGTTACAGAAAACTTGCCGAAGCCAGGTAATGATACATCGTCACCTTTTTTCATGCTTTTTTCAATCGTCGCAAAAACTGCATTTACAGCGCTAGAAGCATCTGTTTTTGTTAAGTCTGAAGATGCTGCTACTGCATCGATTAATTCACCTTTGTTCATAATGTTTAATTGTTTGATTTTTAATACATTAAAAT
>CAYNMW010000246.1:0-5735 GCA_964398295.1 uncultured Saprospiraceae bacterium
ACGGCGCTTTGAAATTCTCTTAACTAAATGGCATTGGGTCTTCGACCTCTTGCCGGTATTTAATTAAAAATTCATTGGCCTTTCAACTTTCGACATTCAACATTATTATACATTTACAGTATGTATCCAGATCTTTCTTACTTTCTGCATGATGTATTTGGGACCAACCCGGACAACTGGACGAGTGTATTCAAAACGTTTGGCTTATTTCTTGGGATGTCATTTTTCTTTGCATCCATTGTATTGTACAAGGAATTAAAGAGAAAAGAAGAAGAAGGGTTTCTTCAACCTATACTAGTTGACGCGACTGCTTCTAAGAAAAAATTGTGGACAGATATAATCTTGAATAGTCTGATCGGGGCATTCTTTGCCTTTAAAATTCCGTATATCGTCCAACATTTTGAAGCATTCAAAGATGATGCTGCGGGCACTGTTTTTTCTACGAAGGGAAATCTCCTCATAGGAATAGTTGGTTTCATCGTGTTGTTTGGCTTGCACTACTATCAAAGTAAGCATGCACTTACTGCAGACCAAACTGCTGCTAAAAAACAAGTCTTTCCTCATCAAAGAGTAACAGACATGATTTTTATAGCTGCTATATTTGGTATACTTGGGGCTCGGCTCTTTTCGATTTTAGAAAATCTTGATACATTTTGGCAGGATCCTATTGGACAAATATTCTCAGGTAGTGGCTTGACTATCTATGGTGGGTTTATTCTGGCATTAGGTGCATTGTATGTCTATATACGAAGACTGAATATACCTGTTCTTCATTATTTAGATGTATTGTCAATATGTTATATCGTCGGATATATGGTTGGTAGATTGGGTTGTCATTTTTCCGGAGATGGAGATTGGGGTATAGCTGCAGCTGCACAACCAAGTTGGTGGTTTTTTCCTGATTGGTTATGGGCTTATGAGTATCCGAATAACGTTGCTGATTTTTATCAACGAGGTCCAAAACTGGAAGGATGTGAATGGAAATTTTGCACCTATCTTGACCCTAAGGTATACCCTACACCAATTTGGGAATCCGCAGTCAATCTCATTGCCTTTGGATTGTTTTGGGCTTTTCGAAAACGACTTAAAATAGCTGGTATGCTAACAGCTATTTATTTTATTTTCAATGGTGCTCAACGTTGGTGGATCGAGACAATACGTGTCAATGATCGATATGAATTTATGGGATTGAATTGGTCACAGGCACAGTACATTGGAC
The DNA here is from genome assembly GCA_964398295.1 of uncultured Saprospiraceae bacterium. Lineage (GTDB taxonomy): Bacteria > Bacteroidota > Bacteroidia > Chitinophagales > Saprospiraceae > CALFUK01. The sequence continues at coordinate 1,220 of CAYNMW010000246.1, forward strand.
TTGCTATGATTCTAATTGGAGTTTTTGGACTCTTCTATTTATTGCGAAAGGAGAAAACTGCTGCATAGTGAGTAATACTCATTTAAAGCCGTCGAGAGTTGAAACACCTTCGACTCAGTTTGTTATTCAATCGAAACATTAATGTTGCTACAACTTCTGAATTAATAAATCAATTTTATATTACTTTCTGTAGTTAAGTGGTGGTGGATTATCACCTACTAAACATTCATACTTAAAATCTGCCCCTCTTTTTGCATGCAATTCTTCCTTTGCTTTGGCAATGATCGAAGGATCTTTGTATAAGGATATTGCAGTCGACGTCATCGTCTTGGCAGCAACCATCATTCCTTTAGTGCCTATTGTAGTGCCTCCTGCAGCAACTGCTTGCCAACTATGTGCCGATGTGCCAGGAACCCATGTTGCAGCACCCATATTTGCAGTGGGGACGACCCAACTTATATCACCTACATCAGTAGATCCTGTCGGTCGTTTAAGAACAGTAGAATACTCCTGTACCTCACCAGCTGATGCCAGGGTTTTGTCTTTGGGATCGTAAGATGTCATGATCTCCGTTGCAAATGCTGCTTCTTTTTGATCATAGTTTACACCACCCACTTTACTCAAGTTTTCATACATCGTCTCAGATAATGTCTCGTTTGTGAGAATATTGTAATAGCCGATTTCTACCTCTTTTTCTACTTTGGTATCTGTGCCAAGTGCGGCACCTTGAGCTGCACGCTCCACTCTATCTATTAGGTTTTTCATTGTCGCAATATCTGGATGTCGTATAATGTATGATACTTCAGCAGTCGCAGGAACAATGTTGGCTGCACCTCCACCATATTTAATCGAATAGTGAATCCTGCTGTCTTGGGGTATATGTTCTCGCATAAGATTCACCATGTGATTCATTGCTTCTACACCATCCAGTGCAGATCGTCCTCGCTCTGGCGCTGCTGCAGCATGAGATGATACTCCTCTAAATTTAAAATTCATACTAGCTGCCGCAAGTGATGATGTGGCATTACTTCTGTTACTATCACTTGGATGCCAGGATAATACTGCATCTACATCATCAAATAATCCAGCGCGAACCATAAATATTTTTCCTCCTCCTCCTTCTTCCGCAGGAGTACCGTAAAGTCTTATCGTCCCACTTTTGCCAGTTGCCTGCAACCATTCTTTAATAGATACTGCAGCCGCTACAGAACCTGTACCAAACAGATGATGACCACAAGCATGTCCTGCTCCACCTTCTACTAATGGTTCAAATGTAGTTGTTGGTTTCTGAGACATACCAGGCAAGGCATCATATTCTGCAAGTAGTCCTATCACTGGCTGACCACTTCCATAGGTAGCGATAAATGCAGTTGGCATATCAGCGACTCCGTGTTCTATATGAAACTCTGCGGCTTCTAGTTTATCGCTCAATATTTTCACACTTTCTTCTTCCATAAATCCAAGCTCGGCTAAATTCCAAATCTCATGTGCCATGTCATGATAGGTAGCAAATTGTGCGTCTAGCCCTTTGAGCACCCTCTCTTGATTTTGATTTATAGATTCAGTTTGACAGTATCCAATACTTGTAATAAGTAAGCTTATTAGTCCAGGCAATAATTTTTTCATCGTGACAATTTTAATGTGTAGATATAAAATACGAGTGCCTTAAAATTAGGAAAATATTTAGCGGTATTTAGATCGTGAACAGCTAAAAAAGAATTGATCCACAAAAAGGAACAAAAGACACAAAAGAAGGAAAACATAAAAGTCCCAATAAGCTTGCCTTATCGATCAGAGTCAAAGGTGTTTCACTTTCGACGCCGACTACAATTATTTTCTCTTCTATGTTTCCCTCTGATGATTCTATTTTAGTAGCTCCAAATTCGTATTCCATCTAAAAAATATCATACTACATCTCTGTTTTTCGTACATTAATCTCATGTATCCGAATTCAAAACAACCAAAAATTAAGATACCTCTAGAATCAATAGATGTAGGGCTCAATTGGTTAGCACTATTCATTCTACTCTTGATGTTTGGTATTGCTGCTTACTACTTTAATCAACTACCAGATACTATCCCCATTCACTTTAATGGAAAAGGAGAAGCGGATGGGTATGGGTCAAAGAATACGATATGGTTTTTGCCTATTCTGAGTGTTATTATGTTTTTAGGACTTTGGAAGGCAAGTAAGATTCCACATTTGTATAATTACCCAGGGAAAATTACGGAAGAGAATGCGGAAAATAAATACAGGATAGCGTCCAGAATGATGCGTGGTCTCAATGTAATTATCATGGTCATTTTCTGCTATATCGTCTGGACTTCCATTCGAGTTGCACTTGGAACACAAGGTGGATTGGGAAGCTTCTTTCTCATCTGTATTTTGGTTGGCTTGAGCGTATTTATATTTTATTTTATTATCCGACTATCAAAGAATAAATAGGACTGTATTAATTGTCTTGAAATTCATAACTTAATCGAACGAAAAACACTTCATGGCTGCTTTCTTAAATGGAATTATGAAGGCGTATCTACGAAAACGCTTTAAACGAATTGAGACTATTCGACATCAGTCTGTACAATTGCAAGAAGCCATGTTGCAAGGTTTATTATTGAAAGGAAGAAAAACAAGCTTTGGTAAAACCCATCAATTTGACACCATCGGCAGTAGAAGTGATTTCGTGCATCAAGTTCCAATTCAGGAATATGAAGCTTTCGTACCTCACGTACAAAAGATGATGAAAGGGCAAGCAGATGAATTGTGGCCAGGTGTCGTAAAGTGGTATGCAAAATCTTCAGGCACAACTTCAAATCAATCTAAATTTTTACCAATCTCAAAAGAAATGCTGCGTAAGAATTTAGTGCCGTCAGGTTGGGATGCACTTAGCGTTTATTATCAAGAGCGACCAGATGCTCAATTGTTTTCTGATAAAAGCCTCATTTATGGTGGTTCATTATATTCATGCAATGACACTACACAGTGCATGTATGGAGATGTCTCTGCCATTATGATTGACCACATTCCAAAAGTTGCAAAGCCATTTTGTGTGCCAGAACAAGAGATTGCTTTGGAAGTTGATTGGGAAAAAAAGATTTCTTTAATGGCACGTCATACCATTCACGAAAATGTGGCGATGATGAGTGGAGTTCCAACTTGGAATGTTGTACTGTTTAATTATCTGTTGGAAACAACTGGTTGTGAACACATCCATGACATATGGCCAAACTTAGCTTTGTATGTTCATGGTGGTGTCAATTTCGAACCATATAGAGAACAATTCAATGAATTTCTACCAAATGGCATGGACTATCTCGAAGTATACAATGCATCAGAAGGGTATTTTGGTTTACGAGATCAGATTGGTAGAGATGATATGTTGTTGTTGACCGATAATGGTGTGTATTATGAGTTTTTGCCTTTAGGCGAATTGAGTTCCTCATCACCAAATGCCTTATCATTGGAAGAGGTAGAACTGGAAGAAAGTTACGCAATTGTGGTATCGACTTATGCTGGACTATGGAGATATATGATTGGAGACACCATTCAATTTACCTCGAAAAGTCCATATCGATTTCGGATTTGTGGCCGCATCAAGCAACACATCAATGTATTTGGAGAAGAGCTGATGATCTCCAATGCAGAAAGTGCATTAACCAATGCATGTTTGCAAACAAATGCTTCCGTTTGCGAATTCACTGTTGCGCCCATATTCCTAAACAAACAAGAGAAAGGTGGCCATGAGTGGCTTATAGAATTTCAAAAAGAACCTGCTTCCTTAGCTACTTTTAGCCGCCAACTAGATGAACAGCTTCAATTGGTCAATCATGATTATGCGGCCAAACGTTATAAAAATCTTGCCTTACAAGCACCTATCGTCACTGCTATCCCAAAAGGAAGTTTTCATCTGTGGATGAAGAGTAAAGGTAAATTAGGTGGACAACATAAAGTGCCCCGTTTGTCCTCTAACAGGAATCTAATTGAAGAGATTATGCGTTATATTGTTGAAAGCAATGCGTATGTCTGATCAAATCATTCAAGAATTTTCTTCTTCTTCACATGCATCAAAAGAGGACTTATTGGCGGCGATTACCAATCGAGTTACCGAACTAATTGAAACGGACATTGAGTTATTGATGAGTTACTTATATCGCTTAGACATTCTGGAAAGTGACATTGACTTCATCATGAATCAACAGAAGGATATACCAGTAAATGAAGGGCTAGGCAAGCTTATTTTTGACAAACAACTGAAACGCCAGAAGTACAGAGAACAATACAAGCAAGCACCTATTGAGGGATGGGATGAATGGTAGTTGGCAGAGATTTACCTTTATTTTCACGATAAAAATGGCATATGGGTGTGGTTTTTATCGTGTTAATTAGCCCTTATATTTAGCGATCATTTTATTTGCGTATAGGAAAGAAGAAGTCTATATTTGCGCTCCATTCTAGGGTGGTTAGCTCAGTTGGTTCAGAGCACCTGGTTTACACCCAGGGGGTCGGGAGTTCGAG
>CAYNMW010000247.1:0-5731 GCA_964398295.1 uncultured Saprospiraceae bacterium
GGGAGCAACAATAAGATCTGCTTCGCCATCCTTATTAATATCTTCGAAGAAGGCGGTATTAAATATATTTATCTTGACCGGATTATTGTTATCTGGAAAATTAAGATCCTGATCAGAAAACCACGCAGACTCAGGCGTCCCGCTATTTTTTAATATTACCAAACCGTCATTAGATATATCTCCGACAACAACTTCCAAAACACCATCCAAGTCTTGATCAAACAGAGTAAGTGTCGATCCAGCATGTCTGGACTCAGTTTGCCCATCAATTAAAAAATTACCACATGCAACACCATCTGGTGACAGTGAAATTTCTTCAGAAAAACCACTTTCGACAATCAAGCCAAAACAATCGGACGATATAATATAATCAAGACCAGGTTCACCTGTTCGTTCTACAGACATGTTTTTGTACAAAGTAACAGTTGACCCTCCAGGTTCAAACGAAACAATATCAAGATCTCCGTCTCCATCAAGATCTTCAATGCCTGGAAAATCAGCTAAAGAATTAAATACTTGAGTCTCTATATTTCCGAGTGGCACTTTAATCACATTAAATCCATCTTCTGTGGCAGAGGCCAATTCAAATGTCAATTCTTTATCCACAATGACTCCTCTTTGCACCTCAACACCAGCTATTCCATTTGTAGTTGGTGCCATAAATAGGTCTTTCAAGCCATCACCGTCAAAATCTCTCAATAGCATCCACTGTCGTGGAGATGGAAAATTATTTGCGTATCCAGGAGCAAAAACAAAACTTCCGTCAATGGAGAGAAAGGGAACGACAACATCACCTGTCCTGTCGAAAACGATGAGATCATCTACACCATCGTTATTCAAATCAGCTTGACTAAATTGTGGAGCTGTAAGGCCACCTACAAAAGGATAATCGAGTAATTCATTATTTACTTCAATATCTACAGTGATTGGCCGTATCACTTGTCCTGTTGACTGAACAATGAAAAAAGACACAAAGAAGAACGAGAAATAGATAATTAGCTTCACAGTGATTTTTATATCTTTAAACAAGAACGAAAAAATTAATGTCTGCGTGTGTGGAATGAACCATAAGAATCGCTCCTATACCTCAAATAACACCGAATGAATCAAAGATATCTGTTATTTTTTGTCTTGTTTGTTTTTGTGCTAGAATGCTTCGGACAAAATGAACTTATTCCTATTGATTCCAACCAATTGGATGAAATTACCCCACAACCAACGATTATCGTACCCAGCAAGCTACAATTCCAATCTATTGGTGAATCCATACAATTGTCGATACCAGAACAGCAAACGGGTGTCATATCAGTCAAACTTGATGGAGAAACACTGGAATTACCATTTGCTAATGGCAAGTCCGTTTTACCTAAATCTTTTAATAAACAGGGTGAGCTGGTATTCCTTGAATATGCCTCGACTGAAGGTCGAGACCTCAACTTATATCACATATCATCAAAAGCCCCAGGCCATCGCATTAAAAAAATACCGCTTTGGTTATCTATAGTGCCCCCATTAGTAGCAATCATCTTAGCCTTGATCTTCAAAGAGGTGGTTACTTCATTATTCATTGGAATTTTTTCTGGTGCCTTCATTGCGTATGGCATGCGCCTTGACAGTTTCTACTACTTTTTTAGAAGTCTATTTAGTACCATAGATAAGTACATCGTCGATGCGTTGACAAATAGCGGTCATATTTCCATTATTGTTTTTTCTCTATTGATTGGTGGTATGGTAGCCATCATTTCGAAGAATGGAGGAATGGCAGGTATTGTAGATTCTCTGAAGGGTTATGCCAAAAATGCACGCTCAAGTCAATTCATTACATGGCTTCTGGGCCTCAGCATCTTCTTTGATGATTATGCAAATACCTTAATTGTAGGGAATACAATGCGACCAGTCACAGACAAATTCAATATTTCCAGAGAAAAACTAGCCTACCTCGTTGATAGTACTGCAGCTCCAATTGCAGCAATCGCTTTTATTACGACTTGGATTGGAGCAGAATTGAGTTACATTGATAGTGGCATGTCGCAACTTGCAGAATATAGCTTGACGCCCTACTCTGTCTTCATCAGTTCACTCAAGTATAGCTTTTATCCTTTTTTGACATTGATTTTTGGTTTCTTAATTATCTATACACAAAAGGATTTTGGTCCCATGGCTAAGGCCGAATTACGAGCAAGAACTACAGGGCAAGTTTCCCCTGCTAAAAGCAAGGCTGATGACGAGCCAAATATGGAAGATTTGAGTCCAGTGAAAAATGCCCCTTTGCGTTGGTATAATGCTGCCATCCCTGTCCTGACAGTGATCCTGATGACAATTTTTGGCTTAGTCGATACTGGTATGGCATCTCTTTATGGAGAACTATCTTCCCTTAATTTATCCAATCTCTCCAACAACTATGGAAATATTTGGTCAAATGCTGGATTATTATTCCCGGATGGGGAAGCTGGTTTTTTTGCCAAACTTGGAAAGTTGATCGGTTCTGCTGATTCGTACGTCGCTCTGCTTTGGGCTTCGCTTTCTGGCGTGATTGTCGCAATTGCGCTGACTGTGATTCAACGTATCATGAAATTATTTGATACGATGCATTGGATGGCTGAGGGCTTCAAGTCTATGATGCCTGCACTTATTATATTAACGTTAGCCTGGGCATTGGCTAGTACAACAGAGCAATTGCATACAGCAGAGTATTTAAGTACGACTTTGGAAAATTCGCTACATCCAAGATTGATACCGATGGTTATTTTCATTCTTGCAGCCTTTATTGCCTTTTCTACAGGCTCAAGTTGGAGTACAATGGCTATCCTCTACCCGATTGCAATTCCAACCACTTATGCCATTTGCATTGCTAATGGTTTTAGCCCTGATGAAGCATTACCTATTCTATTAAATGTAATCGCTACGGTACTTGCAGCCTCCGTTCTCGGAGATCATTGCTCACCTATCTCAGATACCACGATCCTATCATCATTAGCTTCCGATTGTAATCACATTGACCACGTGCGCACACAGATGCCTTATGCATTGACGGTAGGAGCCTTTAGTATAATCTGTGTTGGCTTGAGTGCTTTGTTTGGTGGGAGTTGGCTAATGACTTTAATACTGCTTGTTGTTTCGGGAGTTGGATTTATGGGGATTATAAGAGTGTTTGGGAAATAACTATTCTTAAGTCCAAGGTACTTCAGTGCCTTGAAAGTACATTCAAGAGGTTAATTTATCCATATTCTATTTGATAATTCCCAAACACAATGGATTGGCCAGTTTTATTTTTAGGAGGAATCACTTGGACTTAATACTGATATGAAATATTCCTCTCTCCCAAACGTTTTATATCTTTGTTAACAGTCTCAAACCTGGGAAACAACGTCTTTTGTATATAAATCAAGTATTATGGCTACTACTGCACCGGCACTACCATTAGAGGAAGTACATAAAAAGAAGGGAATGCGGATCTCATTGATCATTCATGGCATTATTCTCTTATTGGCCTTGATTCCGTTTTTTTCTCCAGATCCAGACAAAAATATCGACACGCAATATGCAGTACAAATTGCATTTGACCAGAAAGATATCGTATTGACGCAGTCTAAAAGTTCTGCAAGCACAAAGTCATCATCAGCAGAAGGAGCAAAACGTCCGAAAACTGAACCAGCTGCAACACCCGCTCCAAAACCGTCTCCAAGACCTGCAGAGAAACCAGTAGAAGTTGTAAAAGTATCAAACCCAAAACCAGAAATAAAAGAAACTCAACCTGCACCAAAACCAGCTCCTAAAGTTGCTGAGCCAAAACCAATACCAACTCCAACTGAGTCAGAACCAGTAGAAGCTGAAATCATAACAGACGAAAGTGAGGTTGTTGCAGTCGAGGAAGAGATTCCAATCGAAGCACCAGAACCAGAAGTGTACGAAGCACCAGCACCAGTTGATATACCAACTCCAGAACCTGAACCATCAACTAGTTCGTTCCCTTCACTTGATGACATTCTCGCTAAAATTGAAGATGAAGTCGGTGACATTTTGAATGATGGTGTTCCAAATGAAAAAGCTGAACCTGAAGCCACAGACGGCGGCGGTGGTTTCCCATCGGACAGCACAGACGATAGTGACTCAGGAAGCGGCACTGGAGATAAAGGATCAGGAAGAGGTGATGGTGATGAAGGCGACGATAATGACGACGGAATCGGAAGAGGTGGCGTAGGTGATGGAGAATATGATGATAGTGGAGATGGAGTCTTTGGTCGTAAGGTTGTACATAGAGATTATTCGATGGTAAAAAGAGCAACAGGAAAAAGTGGTGTTATTGTATTTACTGTTTGTATCGGAAGAGATGGATCGGTTACTACCGCTCAGGTTGTAGAAGTAGAATCAACAATTACTGATCGAGATATTCTGAAAGATGCCTTGCGTTCGTTATATAAATATAAATACGAGCCTGATCCAAGTGCCCCGCGAGAGCAATGTGGCAAGTACAAATTAAAAGTTGATACAGTTCACGGTTTGATTAACAATTAAATTGATCAACAGTATTTTCAATTTGAGATTGCGTCAAGTCAGACCAGTAATAACAGTATTGTGTTTACTAATCATTGCAATTGGATGTGCCACTGCACAGCAAAAATTTCCTATTCAAAGTAAGCACAGCATCACCAAACAAGTGGTAGACATTCAGGTCACGGACATCAATGGATCTACAATGCCATTGCACTCCATTATACCTTCAGACCGCAATTATATCATCAGCATAATGGCAAGCTGGTGTGGACCATGTCGCACAGAGTTAAGTGCTTTTCAACAAGTTGCTGAAGAATGGAAATGCGATCTGAATACAGAAGTTATTGCAATATCCATTGAGAAACCTGGTGACACATACAAATTGGCTAATTTGGTAAAGAAACAAAACTGGAGTATGCAGGTCGTCCATGATAAGATGTCCTATACTGGCAGAGAACTTGGCGTCTTTGACATACCCCAAACGTTTCTAGTCAATCAGGATAAGGAAATTGTGTACACCACCAAGGGTTATCATTCTGGGTTGATTAGTGATTATGAAGCAGAAATAAAAAAACTAATGCACTCCAATTAAATCTACTTCACATGAAAAACTTCAACTTTGCATTTCTCTTAGTTGCTTGGATATTGACCTGTAGTTGTTCAACTCTAAACCAGAGCAAAGAAATACACATCGCCAGTCATTTGACATTGAATGAAGATTTGTCTATAGGTGATCAAGACTATGAAAGAGCGACTTCTGATTTATTTAATGATCAAGAATACGGAAGAAAAGTTGTTAATCGCGATGTATTAATGCTTAAAAGAGCAACAATGAAAAGTGGCGAGATTACGATGAAAATTTGTGTGAATAGAGAAGGAATTGTACAATTTGCCAGGATCATAAATAAAGAAACGACAATACAAGACAAGAAAATGCTAGCACATACGCTTAAATCTATTTCCAATTATCAATATGAGGAGAAAGCAGACGCACCAGAAATAGAATGTGGTAAGTACAAATTGAAAATTGATACGCAGTTTGGGTTTTATTAATTTCCATATAAGTTAAACCACACTGTGAGCAAAGCTGCCACCCCAATCGTTAGATTCACGGGTTGGTCACCCAATGCCATTTAGTTAAGGATAATACCCTTCTAAGGCCTCAACTTTTAGTAGTACAGACAAATGTATTCTGAGTATTATTTGTGATTTAGGGTATTGGTCCCATTTGAATCAA
>CAYNMW010000248.1:0-5704 GCA_964398295.1 uncultured Saprospiraceae bacterium
CTTATCTTTTACCGTGTCATCAATGAAAACTGATTTGGCATGAAGTCCAACCGGAGATAAAAACATCCCAAACAATGAAAAACAAAGCACCAAGTAATATCTATACATATTATTAATTTTAAACCAAGAAAAAATTGCAGATGGAGAAAAGGTATTACATACCGACAAAAATAGATTAAGACAAATCATATTCAAACTACCTCAAGTCTACATAGCATCTACTTATGTTATACATATTGTACTGCACCCAATTAAATGTGGATGCTAAAAAAGCTAAATAACTTCTAGCATACACATAGCTTACATAATGAAAAAAGAGAAACAGACTTGGATGAGTCTTTCTCGGAAAAACAGAATTAGTAGTTCGCTTATTGAGTGGTGAATCATTATATGAGCTATGTCGCGAGAATGGCATTTCAATACATGATTTGAGTTTATGGCGGGGGACCAGTTTATAGAAAGCGGAAATGATGGCTTTAGAAATTCGCGAACGATATTGAAAGTGACAGGACTCAGACCTAGCACATTTTATGACAATCGCAAAAAGCTAGTCCATAAGAGTCGACCAGATCCAAAACCAATCAATAGTGATCAAGAAGTTTTAAAAGTAGTTAGAGACTATTTAAAGGCTCCAGTATTTTATCTGAAAGGATACAAAAGAGATGTAAGCACTTGGCCAATCAGGGTATACGAGTAGCGAAAGAGGGGCTCAGAAGAATCATGTCACAAGCAAATTTATTATGTCATCAATGGTAAGAATTTTTTTATGGGTGTCATTGATCATTTCAACAACTTAGATCTAAGGTTGGTATATGAGCAATATACACACACTCATGAGGAAGTAATGCAAGCCTTACTAAATGCTATTCAAAATGAATTTGGCAACATTGATAAAGATGCGCGCAAAGATGCTGTACTGAATATCCGAAGGTCAGTACATATATTATATTAGTTTTAAATCAGACACCATTGAATATATAACAATTCCCACTGAAGTCGACCTAAAAAGTAAGTTTACAGCTTTATCAGCATTTCGTTTAATATTAAGTCTCCGTATTCATTACTTATTTGAATAAAGTATAATCCACTTTTTTCTTCAGCCATCTCAATTGTATACATATTATCAATCATTTGGGTTGATATTGGATCAATGACTTGTTGTCCAATTGAATTAAACATTCGGTATCTTTCAGTCAAGCCAAATTAATGTCTTGGCTATAACTTTACCCAACACTTCGTACCGGGCTATAAATATTTCGCACCTCCAGCACCTCTTGCGTTTTTTGTTCTTACTTCTGAAATACCCTACCTACTCACAACCATCAATGAACGCATGAAATACAGCATTGGCCTTCACTTCGAATGCACTGTTTAATAAAATATAATCTCCTGCATTTAAATCAACATTTGCATTCGCTGGAATGATTTGATTAGACTCTATTCCTAAGCGAGCCTGCATAGAATTTGACAATTGATCATTTTGTGTTTCTATCACATAATCCATGCATACATCATCATCGCAGGATTCAATTTTTATATTGTCAAGATAGATTTCGTCGCTATTAATTGAGCCAATGCATTGAAACCTTAAAATGGTAGTTGAAGAAATTGCTTGAGCTGGAATTAAAATTGTGTCTTGATATACTTGATCGTTAACAAATTCTGTGCCCTCTGTCCAAGTTTGAATTAAACTAAAACTTGAACCCTCATCAACCGAAGATTCAAATACAAATTTTTCTCCCGCTTCCATACCAACAGCTTGATAGTCAAATGTGAGCGAAACAAGACTTGACGTAGACAGATCCAAAACGGAACTATAAACAGATGATGCTTCAAAAGAATTATCACGTATCCTCAGTGAGTAGTTACCGACTGGACTGAATGCAGACATAATATAATGAGCATCGATTCCTCCTAAATTCCAAATCCCTTGATCTATTTCAAAATTGTCGTTAAACAACACCGTACAATTAGAATCATCGGCATCACAAACACCATCATTATCGCTATCTTGATAGGTACCTATGCAATTACACATGTTGTCAAAAATATCATCAATGGTACAAGCATCGTTATCATCGCATGCGGTACCGAATAAACTATTATCACAGGTATCACAGAAGTCAGGAGTCCCGTCCTCATCCATATCCAATGAATCATCACCTCCAGGGCAGATATCGAAAATATCGCAAACACCATCATTGTCATCATCTGTTATTTGTCCTCCTTCACAAGTACAATTGCTTGAAAAAATTTCTCCTGTTGTACAAAGGTTCCCATCTTCGCAAGGACTGCCTATTAATGCATCAGAGACACCATAGCATTGATCTAATTCATCGCAAATGCCATCAAGATCAATGTCCTCACATCCGCATACATTATTCTGTGCACATACATCTTCACCTTCAGCACAAGTATGTACTGCAATTGATGCCCAATTTCCGTGATCACATCCAATACCATTGCCTCCATCAGAAATGATAAGTTTGAGTGAATTGACATTCTCAACATTAACGATTATAGGAATTGGATCATCATTTACTTCCATCAGTGGGCTTTGATATAGTTGTATACCATCACCTTCTATACTAAACATGATTGTAGCACCGCATGCACGATCTTGGGCTCCAATTTCTGCGCTTAAGACTTTGTAAGCGCCTGCCAGGTTATATTCAATTTCAGAATTAGCATGAGCGCCAATACCAGTAGTGTAGGTAGTGCCATTAATTGTCAATATCTCACCATCATTTGCATCTTGTCCACCATTTGATTGATTAATCTCAACAGGTCCCCAGCCGTTTGTGGGGGTACTTTCCCAATCTAAATCTGATAGAAAAATGCTAAAACAATTTGTTACGAGTTCAGGAATTCCATTTCCCGATGTTACTGATAATGTCCACAACTGAGATGTGTCACTATTTTTTCGTTCTAATTGTAACTGACTATGATACTCAAGCCGTAGGCCTGAGTAAACATTCGTAATCATATAATTTCCATCAACTTCGACAAAATACCAGAGTTGGTTTTGGCTTCCTGACCATGGTTGCAATACGACTGCAGTTCCTGTTTCACTCTGATAATTTATGGCTGATAATACGTCACCAGATAGTCCAGAAACAATTCTATAATGACCGTCAACTGACTGGATATACCATTTTTGATATTCTTCATTTAAATTAAAATCCAAATGCAATGGTACATTGTAATAGCCAGTGTCATTACTACCTGTGATTAGATTATTCAGATTAAGGGAGCTAATGTGGTACCAGTCTTCAACAATATTTGTTTCGTTATTTGGCAGATTTTGTATCCAAGATGTGAGTTCAATTATGTACTGAGAATCTACAAGTGATCTACCCAACGGTGGCATTTTATCTGATCCAGTACTTGAGTCTCTTATTTGCAATAACGAGTTTGTAGGATCTCCAGGAATGATAATTTTAGAATTTGTTGGAGACGCATGACTTATAGCCAGTTCATTAATTAAATTTTGGTCATATAACCCTATCTTACTACTTGCGTCAAATACTCCTTCAACCCCATTTGATCGATGACAATTAGAACAATTGCTATCTAAAAAAGATCGCACTTTAAATTCCAAACTGGTTTCATCATTATTTAAATTTGAAGAGGCTGGGTAATTCAAAGCTGATCCCAAATCAAATTGAAATGCGTCAGCTGAATTCCAAAATTCCAGCTGATTATAGTGTTGTCCTGTTTGAGGATTTAATAAATTCCGATTGAGTTGTCTTGTCCTGAATCCAAGTACAAAACCAGTATTGCTATTATGACAATCTATGCATTGTTGTCTGCTTGGGAAAGTCCAGGTTTGATCAAAACTCGACCCATCAGATAGAATTTTAGTAAAATCGAGTGTTTCCATACCATCTATCAAATAGGCGTCGCTTTGTTCGTCATTCCATCTGTAAGTCAAACCATAAGCGCCCTGAGCTGTAATGACAAAAATTCGCGTTTCCAATTTTAAAATTGTAGAACCATCCTGAGATATTGGTATTTCAAAGTGTTTGATAAAAACAGTCCCTTCAGGAAATTTCCAATAATCTTCGATCGAAAATTCAATCTTTTCTGTCATGGAGTTAAGCAATCCATCGTTTGGCAAGGCAATCCATCTCCCTTTGCTAGCTCCATCTGACCAGAGTGGAGAATTAACTTCGTATGGTAGGATGCCTGAATTAGTCGTTAATGTCTCTAGATCAGAGAAGATATTTAATTCAGATAATAAGTCAGGTGCTTGTTCACTTTGATCTGTTTGGCGAACTAGTTTGTGAATTTTGCCTCCATCTTGATCTGTTCCAAATAAATCCAGAATATAAATCGTACCGTCGGCTGATACACCAAAAGAAGAAATCCCATCTTTCGAACCCACCCCTTCCTGAGGCACGTTTAAAAGAAATTCAACTTGATCCAAAGATCCATCAGGCTGTCTTGACAATGTCCAAACATTTTGGACTGTGTGATCTCCAAATATATATGAACCTGCTAGTTCAGGGTATTTTAGAGCACTATTCCCAGAAATAAGGTAACCACCAATGATGCAACTTCCTATTCCACGACCATAATCGTATATGGCTTCTTTATCAACTCCGATTAAGTTAGCTGGCTTAGTCTTTGGACCTTCGATGTTGCCTTCTCTATATGGCCATTGCAAATTATCTCCTTTTTCAATTATACTTATTTCTTCTCTTGCGCCTTGACCTACATCTCCCATCCATATTTCTCCAGAGATGGGATCTTGAGTCACTCTATGTGGACTCCTGGTTCCAATTGCCCAAAACTCCTCTAGAATCGTTCCATTAACATCTTGCCATGGGTTATCATTTGGTATATAGTAACCTTGGGTTTGACTATCTGACCAGCCAGGAGGTACTCCGGATGTTTGAATTGGTTGACGTCTAATCGGATGACTAATTTGACCTCCTTTTTGATCCACATCAATTCGAAGAAGGCCTCCAAAGAGTCGCTCATTTATTTTTTGAGTCACATCATATTGATCATTTGCACCACCTTCATCACCAATTGCTAAATATAAAAATCCATCTTGACCAAAAAACACATCTCCACCGTTGTGCCATGATTGTCGATCAAATTGATTTATCATGACAAATTCACTATTTACATCCACCACCCCTGTCGTAACATTGGCGGAAAATCTTGATAAGCGTAAATAGGCATTTTGTCTGTCATCATCTACTGGTGCATATCTGTAGAAAACATATAAATTCCCATAGCCTACGGAATTCGAATCGGTAAATTCTGGATGCAAAGCGACTCCTAACAAACCAGAATCATCTGCTATATTAGTCATTCCAGTAATGTCTAATACAAGCAATTTTGAATTGGCATTACTAGTATTATCAACTAACCATAAATGGCCAGATTTACCAGCGACTAATAATCGATTGCCAGGAAAATCTACTATTTTCAATGGATCGATAAAGGTTAAATTGGGGAAAGCGTTTTCGATCGTATAACTTGCATTTGTATTCCCTGAACCAGAGGGTGTGATTGCAGGCAAGCTATTATTTAAATAAGGACCGATTGGATCCAGATTCATAGTGCCATCATCTACAGCAAGAAAGCTTATTAAAAAAATAGAAAGACATACACAGGTCAGTACGAATCTGTTCATGAAAAATGATTCTTAGCGGATTTAATATTGGTATAAACAGTAAATCAAATTATA
>CAYNMW010000249.1:0-5688 GCA_964398295.1 uncultured Saprospiraceae bacterium
ATTCTGTATACCATATTTACGACTAAGGAATATCCCCCAGAAGACCTCAATGCATTTAAAAAAGAGAAAAAAGAATCTGCTGGTTTTCTACACGCAGTAAAAGATATTGTACACAACATTGTAACAATGCCCACCACTATGAAAAAGCTAGGTGTCATACAGTTTTTTAGTTGGTTTGCATTTTTCACCATGTGGAGTTTGGCCACTCCCGCCTTAACGGAACACGTATTCAAGTCACCAAAACCAACATTGGGAAAACTATCAGCGGATGCTTATGCTGCAGCTGACCTCGCCTATAACAACGCAGCAGATTTGGTTGGTTCTGCAATGGGTATGTATGGTTTATCCTCAATGGCATTTGCTTTAATTTTGACACTTATCGCAAGTCGCTATAATATAAATCGAAAGCTCGTCCATATGGGATCGCTCATGATAGGCGCCTTAGGTTTCTTCATGATGCAATACTGTGATAATGCAACGTCATTGAATCTTTGTTTTGTTGCAATTGGATTTTCATGGGGTAGTATTTTATCTATGCCTTATGCTATGTTGTCAAGTACGATTGACCCAAATAAGATGGGCGTCTTTATGGGTCTATTCAATATGTTTATTGTCATTCCTCAAATTGTTGCGGCCCTTGGCGGAATAAATTTTGCGTATAAAACATTTCTTGGGGATGAGATTATAAATACAATGTTATTGGCTGGCATTGCACTATTTTTAGCTGGCATTTCCAATTTGTTGATAACCGAACCGAATGCCATTAAATACCAATACGGTGAATAAATTTAGTTTACATTCTCGAAGTTGAAAATTTATAATTCAAACACGGAATGAAGAAACCCAAGTTGAGCTTTTGGCAGATTCTAAATATGAATGTTGGCTTCTTCGGTATTCAATATAGTTTTGGTTTACAACAAAGTGCAGTCACTCCAATCTATGATTTTTTGGGTGCTGCTCCAGATCAAATTCCGCTATTACACCTTGCGGGTCCAGTAACAGGACTACTTGTGCAACCTATCGTTGGTGCGATGAGTGACAAAACATGGAGTCCTAAATTTGGAAGAAGAAAACCCTATTTTTTAGTAGGTGCAATTCTGTGTAGTCTGACTTTATTGGCTTTTCCTTTTAGCAGCTCTCTATGGATGGCCGCTGGATTACTTTGGATTTTAGATGCTGGAAATAATACTGCCATGGAGCCATACCGAGCATTGATTGCGGATCAACTGGTAGAGGACCAGCAACCCTTAGGGTTTCAGATGCAAAGTTTTTTTACAGGCTTAGGTCAAACCTTGTCTAATTTATCTCTCTTCATTTTTCCATTAATTATAATTGGTAAAACCGGTTCATTGCCTACTTGGGTATATGCCTCTTTTTTCTTGGGAGCCTTTTGTTCCATTGCATCCATTTTATGGAGTATGAGCAAGATTGATGAGATTCCCCCTACCGAAGAAGAGTTGATAAAATTAAGAAGTGAAAAGCGAAGTGTATTTGGCCCACTGATAGAAATATTTTCCGCAATAAAAGATATGCCGCGAGTCATGTGGCAATTGGCTCTTGTATACGTGTTTCAATGGTATGCACTGTTTTGTTATTGGCAGAATTCCTCTAAAAGTATCGCCCTCTCCGTATGGAATGCAACACCAGTCAGCAATGAAGTTGCCTATGGAGAAGCCGTAAGTTGGTCAGGTCTTGTCAACGGCTGGTACAATATAGTCACCTTTCTTTTTGCATTTGTACTGGTGGGTTTTGCTAAAAAATACAACCCAAAATATGTCCATGCCATATGTTTGCTCATTGCAGCAATTGGGTTTTTGTGGTTTCCACAAATTGCAAATAAAAATTTGTTGTTCTTCGCAATTTCTGGTTTTGGAATCGGATGGGCAAGTATGATGGGTATTCCTTACCTGATGGTCATTAATAACATTCCTAAAGAACGCTATGGTGTGTATATGGGAATCATCAATATGATGATTGTCATTCCGATGATCTTTCAGACGATTACGTTTGGGTACATTCTGAAAAACTTTTTAGGTAACGATCCGCGAAATGCAATTACATTTGCTGGCGTTTTATTAGTTCTTGCAGCTATTTGCACCTTATTTGTAAAGAGTGATAACAAAAAACTTGTACCTGCCTAACGGCCAGCAGGTTTGAACTTGTTCTACTACAGCACTTTAACACTTGACTCCCTAATAATCAATTTTAGGTCAAATGTTTTTTGCATCACTGCATCTTTATCAACCAAAGATTGATAGAAATATTCAAAAGCAAGCTCTCCCATATGTTCGCCCTTTTGCTCGATTGTAGTCAATTTTGGTTGTACAATAGAACTGATTTCAGAATTGCTAAACCCGACAACAGACAATTGGTTTGGAACCTCAATACCATTCAAATGACAATAATCAATCACACCAGCGGCAACATTATCTGTTACTGCAAAAACAGAATCTGGTGGATCGTCCAAAGAGAATAATTGCTTGGCTGCTTCAAATCCAGTTTTATGGCTAATCTCTTTAAATTCTATGACCATCGATGAATCTTTCTGTATTCCATGTTCTTCAAGAGCGGATACATAGCCAGAATACCGTTTCAAACAAACAGAGCATTTTTCTAAAATTCCAATGTAGGCTATTCTCTTGCAACCATTATCAAGTAAATGATTCATTGCAAGTTTAGCACCTTCAAAGTCATCGCTCAACACATAGTTTCCATTGTAATTGGGGAAAGTTCGATCAATAAGGACATGAGGAATTCGCTTGTTCTGTAGCAACTCACTAATTGCTGTATAGTTGCTTTCTTTTCCAGGGGTGATCAGAATACCATTGACACCATAGTTCACAAATTCTTCAACTAACTTTTCCTCCTCAAGTGCATTTGCATTTGACTCACCAACCATGACAAGATAATTGTTATGGTGTGCTTTCTGCATGATGCCTTTTAGAACAGTAGAGAAAAAATAATGTCCGACATTAGGAAGAATTACGCCAATAGATTGAAAGCTCCTTTTCTTCCTCAAGGAAATAGCAAGCGGATTTGGCTGATAATCCAATTGCCGTGCAAGTGACAAAACTGCCTCTTTTGTACGAGGGCTGATGTCTGATTTGTTGTTCAAAGCCCTTGAAACAGTGGTTGTCGATATATTTAAAGCCTTAGCAATATCGATCAAACGAGCTTTTTCCCTCATGTATCAAATATAATTCTATTTCCGTAAAGGTTTACGCTCTGAGATGTGCACTCTAGCTGACATAAAATGGAATAAATGTTGTTCTAAACCATCAAAGTTCACTATTATTGCTAGGCATAGATGTAAAAATCTTTTACTCAACAAAAACTATCTCACATGAAAAAATTTATAACCTATTCAGGGTTATCATTTGTATTTATGCTTTTGTTCTCATTTAGCATGAATGCACAGCGCACAGTCAGTGGTACCATAACGGATGGAGACACAAACGATCCGTTAATAGGTGCAAATGTGATGGTAAGTGGCACCACAATAGGAACTATTACAGATTTAGATGGTAGTTTCTCTTTAGATGTCCCTGCTAACACAGAATCTCTCGAAATATCCTACGCAGGATACGCAACACAGTCTTTAGCAATTGGATCTGGTAATTTTTTCAATGTTGGTTTAAGTGCAGGAGCACTTCTCGACGAAATTGTTGTGACAGGATATGGAACAACAAGAAAATCAGACCTTACAGGTTCCGTTGGATCAGTTAAAGCAGAAGATTTTAATGGCGGTATTGTAGCTTCACCAGATCAACTTGTACAAGGAAAAATTGCTGGTGTTCAGGTCTTGAACAATAATGGCCAACCAGGTGGAGAAACAACCTTTAGAATTAGAGGTAACTCTTCTGTAAGAACGGGTAATAATCCACTCTTTGTTGTTGATGGAGTACCACTAGATGGCAGATCAGCTAGACCAGGAACGAATTCTGGAGCGATAGGTACAACGCCAAATACCAATCCATTGAATTGGTTGAATCCTAATGATATAGCAAGTATTGATGTACTCAAAGATGCATCTGCAACTGCAATATATGGTTCAAGAGGTGCAAATGGTGTTGTCATTATTACAACTAAAAAAGGCCGTTCAGGAGAACCCACAATTGACTTGAATGTTTCTGCTGGTATAAGTAATATCCTCAATAGAATTGACGTCTTAGATGGAGATGAGTATAGAGCGGCTTTGTCTGACTATGGCATTACAAATCCTACAGCAGATGGCGGTCAAAATGTAGATGCTTTAGATGAAGTATTGAGAACGGCATTTTTACAAAACTATACCTTATCAATAGGTGGAGGAAACGACAATGGTACATACAGAATTTCTGCTGGCTATCTCGACAATGAAGGAATCGTAGAAGGTTCTGGCTTAACGAAATTTAATGGTAGCATCAATGGTAGTTATAACTTCCTGGATGATGGAAGACTATCTATCGATTTCAACTTAGTAGCAGCTCACACACAAAATGATAATGCCCCAATTTCTAATGATGCTGGATTTACAGGCTCCTTAATTGGTAATGCCTTACAATGGAATCCAACCTTACCCTTAACTCAGCCTGATGGCTCGTTTACGAGATCTGGTGGTTCTACAATTAATCCAGCAGAGTTGATATCAGCATATAGAGATAGAGACAACACGACTACTGTTTTAGCTAGTATTTCTCCTTCCTTTAGAATAATGGACGGACTTGTATATAAATACTTATTTAGTGTCAACAATAGTGCTGGGACGAGAACAAATTCAATTGCATCTACAATTAACGTTGATGGTGTACTTGACAGAGGATTGGCTGCTTTTAACAACCAAGAAATAACCACTCTTCAGCATACACACACGCTTTCTTACAATGGTGATTTATCTTCAACAATAGGAATAAGTGCAGTTGCTGGTTACGAGTATCAGGATTTCAATAGCAGAGGTTTTGGCCTGTCTGCTCAGGATTTTCCATTACCTGAATTGGGTTTTGATTTTACAAACTTTTTCGGAGCTGTGCCTGTGACTAGTTTGGGCGTTGGTAGTGGAGAAGATCCAACTACAGAATTACAATCATTTTTTGGAAGAGTGAATCTTGATATCGCGGATAATCTGATCTTAACTGGTACAGTAAGAGCAGATGGCTCTACACGTTTCGGTGAGAATAATAGATATGGCATTTTCCCATCATTCGCAGCTGCTTACAAGCTAGATGACATTTTAGGCAATTCACCTTTTAATAGCTTAAAGGTAAGAGCTGGCTGGGGTCAAGTTGGTAATCAGGAATTCCCATCTGGTGCTGCTCAGGAAACCTTCCGACTCGATCAGGGAGGTCTAGCATTACAAAATGTTGCGAATCCAGATTTGCAATGGGAAACGTCGACTACCATCAATGTGGGAGTAGATTTTGCTTTACTTGATTATAAGTTGTCAGGTTCGATAGAATATTTCAATAAGAATACAGAAGATTTATTATTCAACTTCCCAACAATTCAACCTGCACCTGCTGCATTCTTTTGGATTAATCTACCAGGTAATGTTAGAAATAGCGGTGTAGAGTTAGCTTTAAATGCTTTCCTTGTGGAGAATGAAAATTTCAGTCTTAACATAGGTGGTAATGTATCCTTCTTATCGAATGAATTGGAAGAGTATAATGGTCCAACAATCGAAACTGGTGGACTGACAGGACAAGGAAGTAC
>CAYNMW010000250.1:0-5618 GCA_964398295.1 uncultured Saprospiraceae bacterium
TAGATCTTCCATTGGGAGCAAGTCCAACTTTGACATTTTCGCACCACTATGATACAGAGGCAGATTGGGATGGAGGTTTTATTCAAGTGTCTACTGATGCTGGCGCGACTTGGTCAGACCTACCAAATAGTGCATTTACTCAGAATGGATATGATGGTGTCTTAGGCGCAAGTAGCAATAACTTTATTGCAAATAAAGATGCATGGACAGGCAACAGTAATGGTTTCATACAGTCTGTTGCTGATTTATCCGCTTTCTCAAATAGCAATATACAACTCCGATTTGTGTACGGGCAAGACAATAACACTTTTGAAAGAGGCTGGTGGATAGATGATATTGTCATTGATTTAGACAATCCTAATGTTACCGTGGTACCAAACAGTGCTTGTTATCAGTCTGATCAAGATATGCAAATCTGTGATGGGGCAATTGTGCTAGTGCAAGGTGGTTGCGTGAACGAATACACCTTGGCTAACGGCAATATGTTAACTGGTGCTCAAACAACATCTCAACACTATGAGACTGATGGTGCAATCGAATCAGATCAACAAGTATCAGGAAATATAAATGTTCAATATGATTCTGGTACAAGTGTTACACTGGAGCGAGATTTTAGCGTACAAGAAGGCACTATATTTCATGCATATTTAGATGGATGCGGGACGTCGGGTTTGCCTCCTGTTGCTATTCCTCTTCCTGCAGACGGTCCTTCAACAAATGAATAGCTAAATATAATGGCTAAAAAATCTGGGCGGTCAATTTGTGTGCTTTAAGCTGCATAAATTGACCGTTCTTTTTTAAATGTGTACTAAGTGATTATAGCTACAATGAGATAGCTTAAGTTTCATTGAAGCACTAGATACATTAAAGCAAAAGAGAATCTCTTTTCACCGCAAGGAAGTCGAAATAAAATTTTTGGATATTCGATGATATGTGTAAAGTATCCTGTTCCAATTTTCTAATCTTATAGATTGTTTCCTTTCCACCTTGTTGAATAATCTCATCAGATGAAATTTTAATCTCAAAGACTTGGTCATCGCCAAAGATGTTCGTTTTCATTAAACCTTCTTCTGTGAAAGTGAAATATCCATCCTTAAGGGTAGATGTTAGTTTCAGATTCCGCTTAGCTGCAACAATTTCCCAATCACCATACAATTGATCTACCTCTACAGATGAATCATTGATGCATGAATTCAGAAATACGATGAGAAATAGAAATGAATATGATACTCTTTGAGTCATGATAATGAACAAACGCATGATAGTCTGTAGAAATTGGACACAGAGAGCAAGAAAAGTTTACTTAAGTTGTCTTTCCTTAATTTTAGCTTTCTTACCAACTAGATTTCTAAGGTAAAACAACTTTGATCTTCTAACCTTACCTTTCTTGTTTATTTCGATAGCTGTAATTGCTGGCGAGTTTAATGGAAAGATTCTTTCTACACCAACATTCCCGCTGATCTTTCGTACTGTAAATGTTTTGGTAGCTCCTTCACCTTTAATTTGAATAACATCTCCTCTAAATATTTGTATTCTTTCTTTAGCACCTTCCACAATTTTAAGACTAACAGAAACATTGTCTCCTGCTCTAAATGTAGGAAATTGACCTACTGTATACATTTGTTCCTGAACATACTTGATTGCATCCATAATAGAGAATTTGGTATCAAAATGGCTGCAAAGATACGATTAATATCATTAAATGCACAAGTCTATTTGCTTTAATTTTTACTCAGATTATGCCTTAGACCTACTTAATTTAAGAGTAAAACTGTTCCTGCGCTCCCATCTATGACACGTTCATTGCCATCGATAACTTCAAAGGTGTATTGATAGCTGTACACATCTTGCGGTAAAATACTTCCTGAGTTATTTTTCCTCCCATTCCAGCCCTCACTAAAATCTGTTGTTTCAAATACTATTCCTCCCCATCGATCGAAAACTCGTAAAGTATACGCTTCAAAATTATCAAACACACTTACAGGTTTAAACTCCGTATTTATACCATTGGGTCTGAACGCATTTGGAAATATGGGCCTTCCTGCCGCAGATACAGATATGATCATAGATGCCACATCCATACAACTATTAATAGGTGAAAATGCCGTTAGCACCACTTCAAAATCATCTGGACGATCATATTGGTGAACGGGACTATCTTGAAACGAAGGCGGACTTCCATCACCAAAGTCCCATTGAAAACTAGTTGCGTCTATTGAGGTATTTGTGAATTCAATACTTTGTGCGGGATTTCTAACTACAGTCAAAGATGGATCAAAAGATGCTCTAGGACTAGGTAAAACTTCTAATTCCCAAGGGAAAGTAGTTGTTGAAGAACAATCAGCAGTAGAGATTTCAAGCGAAACATTAAATGAACCTGTACTTTGATAATTGTGTTGGGTGTTGAAACCATCAGCAGTCTCTCCATCACCGAAATCCCATGTATAGGAAAACATGCCTGGATCCTGCAAGGTTATGTGTTGAAAATCAACAGTTTGATCTCCACAAATCTGAAAACGATCAGGCAGAACAGAAACATTAGTTGGTAGAGGAAAATAATTAAACGTACCTGAACTGGCATTTTCTGTACAAACACCACGCTGTATAGCAAGTTGTACCTCATATTGGTTTGGGCTTGTGTAATTGATAGGACCTGGATCATATTGATTACTGGTTTGCCCATCTCCAAAATCCCACATATAGGAAGCATCGGGATCCTCAATTGGTAAATCTATTTCGATTGGCCTGTCTTCGCAGAATGCCCCATTGTCAAGATCAAGCGTAAAATCAGCATCCAATGGAACAGTGACATTAACCATCATTTCACAAAAGTCTTCACATATAATATCTGGAAATAAGGTAAACCGTACAACATACATTCCAAGGGGTAAATCAAATGAAGGATTCCAATCAACTTCATTCCGATCTAGTTCGTTAGTACCCGATTCATCAAACACTGTCCATCTGAATGTAACACTCTGAGGGTTCGCATTTACATAATTTTCTAATTGCACAGTAGCTGCTCCGCAGGGGTCAAACTCTTGTGATATACGCGCTACTGGTCCATCACATTCCATTAAAAAATCTTGTATTCTGGATTGTTGTCCAGGAGGCCCAATAACTGCTTCTTGATTACAATTGGCAACACTGAGATTGAAGTCCCTTTTTACTTCGCCGATTTTTATTCCATTTCTAAATTCTACTACTTTGACTCCAATCAAATAGGTACCTACTGCAGCAGCTGTTCCAGAAATCTCACCTGTTTGCTCATTTATCGTAAAGGGAACGCTAGCCATAATGGGATTATCAAAACTAAACCCAGTTTCATACTGAACTAACGTGAACAAATCTGGCAAGCAAAGGCTGGCATCTGGTTCAGTACCATCGCATTCAAACCTGCAATCAGTTGTAGCAGTTGGACAAGGATTACTGACATCTCCTAACGAGCCTCCAGCAACCTCAGGTGTAGTAAAAGAATACCTTAATTCGTCGCCATCTGGATCTGTTGCTCCACTTTGTACAAGCTGAGGAAAGCCATTGCAAATGACGATTTCTGGGTCAAAATCGAAAACAGGACTATTGTTACATATCGTCTCCATTTGTGCTTCTGGAGTAATGATTACTTCTGATAAAATACCTGTAGTTGCTGGATTTAAAATATTAACAATCGCACCAGAACGACAGCATCTTTGTGCAGAAATCCTATATTCAGTATCAATTACATCCAACGCAAATCTTTCTAAGAAATATTCAAACTTATCTGTTTGGAATCTAACATTTAGAGATTCATCAAAGCATAAATTACCTTGCAAAACGATTGGCTCTCTTCTTATATCTGTTACATCAATATCAAACACATTTCGGATAGGATCATCAAGTACAAACTCTCCTGTTGTTGCATCTCTACGATAGATACCAACTTCGATGACGTTGGGTAAAGACTTAAAGTCGGTGTTGCCTCCTTGATACACATCTCTATACAGTGTAAAGGTAACATCAACAAGAATTCGGCCTTGAACTTCATCGCAAGAAAGCGTGTATGACACATCAGAACCTAGGACATGAATACCTACAATATCTTTACTGAAACAAAAACAACATATAAGTATGAACCAATATTTCATTCCTGATTAATTTAACAACAATACCGTACCAGAAATTGCAGGTTGTTGCATCGTTGTACCATTTGCTGATAAAATGGAATAATCTGCTCGATACACATATACACCTTGTGGTAGGACTGCACCCGTATTGTCCTTTCGACCATTCCAACTGTCTTCAAAATCATCTGTCAGAAATACTTGCTGACCCCATCGATCCCAAATGGTCAATTGGAAGGTATTGAAACTTGTAAAGACACTGACTCCTCTGAACTCAATATTTTGCCCTCCTGCAGGTCTGAATGCGTTTGGAAAAATTGGCATTCCATCTGATTCTACAAATACCTCTACGAATGCGGTGTCAATACAAGTGCCAATATCAGCATTACCTGTAAGGGTCCTTGCAATCAGTGCAACATTAAAGGTGCCCGGTTGGTTATATGTATGGGTAGGATTAACAGTTGTAGCTTCATTTCCATCACCAAAATCCCATTCGAACATTGCATTTAGAGGCACGGTTTGATTTGTAAAATTGACCAATTGAGTTGGATTCGGCACCGGATTTGGATTGACACTGAAATCGGCATCAGGGCCGTCAACAATGGTTATATTAAATTGATCTGATCTGCACACTTCACCTGAAGGTGCAATCAACTCAAAGCCGGCGATAAAGTCCCCACCTTGATCATAGGTGGCAGTAGGACTTATAGCAGTTGAACTTTCTCCGTTTCCAAAATCCCATTCGATGTTAAAAGCGCTAGACGCAGTCAGTGTATTTTCAAATACGATATCAGCAGGACTACATGCCAAAAATCTAGACGGTTGAATGGTAAATGCATCAGGAGGCAAAACAAATTGAACAGTCTCAATAGCAGGGTCTGAAACACACATTCCATCGGTAACCACCAAACTGATATCATACATAGCCGGTATGGTATATTGGATTGGACCTGGGAGTCTGTCATTGGAAGTGGTACCATCATCAAAGTCCCAACTGTATTGCAGGGATTGATCTTGATTAGACGGTACGACCTCGAAAGGATCTCCTTCGCAAATATTGCTGGTACTGACAGTAAATCCATTGTCTGGAATGGCAGTAGTTTGGATAGTCTCACCATCATCTGCAGGGCAGCCATTTGGTGCTGTTGCATTTACTGTTACTTGAAATTGATTTTCTGTAGTAAAGGTATGGTCAGGTGTCAATTGGTCAGATAATGTTCCATCTCCAAAATTCCATTCGACTGTATAGTCTGAGGGTATTGTATTGTTAAATGTAATTGGTGTGCCAACACATACATCATTAGCAGTAGGGTTTATTGCAATAGACACTGGAGGAGCAACATAGGTAACACTCTCTATCATCGTATCCATACATTCCCCATCAATGACGATAAGCTCTACATCAAATTGACCATCAGCGGTATATTGTACAGGAGCTGGGTTTCGATCTGTAGAACCGGTTCCATTGTCAAAATCCCAAACAAAGGAAGAGCTTGAAGGTACATTTGATGTATTTTG
>CAYNMW010000251.1:0-5578 GCA_964398295.1 uncultured Saprospiraceae bacterium
AGATGACGCACCTAACGGCGCTTTGAAATTCTCTTAACTAAATGGCATTGGGTGTCTGACCTCTTGCCGGCAATTATTTCAACTTCCTTCTAGATATTTTTTCAATTGATGCGCATACTCTTGCAACCTGAATTGAGAAAATAAGTCAAAAGAGAATAAGAATGCACTATGGAATGTCAAACCCAACAAAGTGCCTAAAATTGATTTTGAGAATGGAAAAATCAAAAAGAACACAAGGATAATCATACAGCTGATCAATGTGCCCAACTCAAGATATCTTGCAGTCTTAATTTTCTCTTCTTTTTTCAAGACTCGTGGATACTCTGAAGTTCGCAAATGCCCATTCTTTCTTGTTACGCTCTCCATTCCACTTTCAAAGCGTTGCCTACTTCTAAACAATCTAACTAAGCCAACAATAATCTGATAACTGCCTATGAGACATAACCCCAACATCAATCCAATGGAAAATGGAGTCCCTTTCCATATATAAAAACCGAGTCCAACTATTGCACTACCAGCTCCAATGGCACTCAGAAAAGCACTGCTAATTCGTTCTGTTCGGTAATAGGACTCAATGTGATTTTCCATCAACGCTTTATTTGAAAGGAATCAAATTCTTCAATTGCTGCTTCATTGACCTGAACTTCTGCAACGTTTGCATGAGTTGGTCCATTGTTCGCCCACTGAATCAGTTGCTGGACTTCTTGTTCTGGTCCTTCAATATGAATTTCAACATTACCATTACCCAAGTTTTTGACCCAACCCTTCAAGCCATATTTTGCAGCTTCCACTTGAGTGCTTGCTCTAAAATAGACACCTTGCACTTCTCCTATGACAACTAAATGTTTCGCAATCATTTGCCTAGATTTTATCCATCATTTGCAATAATTCATCATTGATTCGACATCTTTATATGCTATTTATCTTGAAAAGAAAGTTGCTTGGAAATTTTCACTAATATGAAAACCTTCTTTTCGAGTATTGTAATACTTATTCAAACTTACGATTCTGAAGGTTCTTATTATACGCTTTGGTGCAATTGGTGATATCATCATGACATCACCAATTATACGATGTGTAAAAGAACAACTAAAAACAGAACTCCATTATATAACTTCTTCAAGATATAAGGCATTAATTGAAGAGAGCAAACATTTGGATAAAATTTACACATTTGATAATGACTGGACAGAGCTAAAAGATCAATTGAAGAATGAAAATTATAATCTTGTTATTGATTTACATAAAACTGCGAAAACAATCAGATTGGGTTCGTCTTTGGGTAAACCAGTCATCCATTTTCATAAAGCGACATTAGAGAAATGGTTGCAATTGAAATTTCGAATCAATCGTTTGCCTGAAGGTCATTTAATCGATCGATTTTTTAAGGGGGTTGGTCGGATAAAGGTCTTCAACGATGGCAAAGGACTTGAGCTTTTCTTAAATTCGAATATGGAGTCCAGAACGATGAAGCTTATAGATCGGTTAAATATTAATGGAGCATACACTGCAATCGCAATTGGTGGAGCAAAATGGACAAAACAAATCCCAATTGAATTGTGTGTTGACTACATCAATAGTTCAACTGAACCTATTGTGTTGTTGGGAGGTGAGGATGTGCTAGATAAGTCAAAGCGAATTGTAGAGTATTCTCAACGCCACATAAATAATTTTGTGGGTAATCAATCATTATCAGAATCTGCTGTTTTACTTAGACAATCACGTTTGGTACTTACCGGCGATACAGGTATGATGCATATGGCTGCTGTTTTTCAGAAGCCAATTATTGTCATGTATGGAAGTACATCACCAATATTTGGGATGTATCCATATTCGGATAGAGGTGATGAGCATGTCAAGTTTCTTTTGCCAGATCATCTCTCTTGTTGGCCATGTTCTAAGTCAGGCAGGCATAAATGCCCAAAGGAGCATGCAAGATGCGTATATGACTGGAAGGCATTTGATATACAAACAGAGATAAACAAATTAGCTATCAGGAACTAAGCAAATAAATTTTTGTTCATTATAAAGTAGAAGAATAAAAAGTACTTTTATATAAAATTCAACTAAATGGCTCAAAGAAATAATCCATTCGATTTAAAGCAATTCAATTTTATGAAATATCTGGTAATCGGGTTTTTCGTATTTGTCTTGTTCATGTTGCTAACCAGCACAACATTTATCACAATTCCTGCTGGTAGTAAGGGAGTTCAATTCAAACGTTTTTCAGGTGGTATTCAAAAAGACAAGGTCTATCCTCAAGGTTTCCATGTAGTGATGCCTTGGAATGATATGATAATTTATGATGTTAGATTCCAGGAAGGAGAGGAAGGCATGGATGTTTTATCTAAAAATGGTCTCGCCATTCAAGTAGATTTGTCCTATCGTTTTAATCCAATAGGAACCAAAATTGGTCATCTACATGATGAAGTTGGCTTTGATTATGCCAGAAGAATTATACAACCAGAAATCAGGTCAGCAACCAGAGAAGTCATTGGTAAATATCTTCCGGAAGAATTATATTCTACTAAAAGAGAAGCAATTCAAACGGAAATTTATGAGCAAACTAAAAAAGCTGTGGAACAAAAAAATATTGCTCTCGATGCGGTCTTAGTGAAGTCGGTCCAATTACCTGAAACACTCAGAAATGCAATTGAGCAGAAGCTGGAGGAAGAGCAACTTGCTTTCCAGTTTGATTTTAAGTTAGACAGAGAGCGCAAAGAGGCAGAAAGAAAGATCATTGAAGCGCAAGCAAAAGCGGATGCCAACAAAATTTTGAATGCAAGTTTGACTGACAAAATCTTGAAAGATAAAGGAATCGAAGCGACTTTGGAATTGGCTCAATCACCAAATTCAAAAGTAGTGATTGTAGGTGGTGGTGATGAAGGAGGACTTCCTTTAATTCTAGGAAACTAGGAAGTAACGACGAAGAATAATAAATGGAGAATGCAAATGATTTGTATTCTCCATTCCTTCGACTTCGCTGTGGCTGCGCTCAGCATGACACTATTTCAAAGAAGCGAGAATTATCAAAAGTATTAGAAAACATTGTCATTCCGAGTGAGGCAAATCGCCGAATCGAGGAATAGAACAATGCTAATAAGATAATTTCAACCTTGCGGAGAAATCTACTTAAGCAGCAGAATTTTGAAGATTTCTCCACAAGGTCGAAATGAAAATTACGAGCACCGTTTATCCCTCGACTGCGCTATCTATGACAACTTTGTAATACATTGATAATCAGTATTTTAAACTCTGTCATTCCGAGCGAAACGCAGTGGAGCAGCCTGTCCTGAGCTTGCCGAAGGAAGGAATTACTTTTATACTCAAAACCAATTTCGACCTTGTGGAGAAATCTAATTGCAAAGCCGAATTTTGAAGATTTCTCCGCAAGGTCGAAATGTGAATACTTAGCATAATTTATCCTTCGACTCCGCCTATGGCTGCGCTCAGGATCTGACTGAACAATCCAATCTATTGATCGGAATCGAGTGACTAAATGTCACTCGATAGTGAAGGAACCGATTCATCAGAATCGGATGGGGTAGCTTTAAACCCTCGATTCCGTAAGGGATATCAAGTTTCTTATTTTATATCAGGTGAAAACCGATGCTTAGTCGCTTGTTCATAGGCATATGCTATTTCAATCAAAACATCTTCTGACCACTTTCGCCCAAATATATTTATGCCAACAGGTAAGCCGTGAATATTTCCCATCGGTACGCAAATGTTAGGATAGCCAGAGATCGCGGCAGGAGATGAACTGGACAAACCAAAATTGTCTCCATTGACCAAATCCGTTTTCCATGCAGGTCCGCCAGCAGCTGATATTATGGCGTCTAGTTTGTGTAGGTTCATCAGACTATCTATGCCTTGCTCCATGCTGAGAGTCGCTGCCATTTTTTTGGCCTTGGTATATTCTTCTTCATTCAAATCTCCTTTCTTGTCAGCCATTTCCAGTAGACTGAAATCATGGTATTCCATTTCGACTGAATCATCCTTTGTTTGTTGAATGAGTTCTGTCAAATTAAGAACCGGTGATTTTTCGCCAAGAGAATAAAAATAACGATTGAGTCCATCTTTAAATTCATACAACAACACCTGAAAAGAATGTCGATTGGCTTCCCGACTAACTACAGTTTCTAAATTTATAAGCTCTGCACCTTGATTTTTACAATCTTCAGCCGCTTGCTCAACTAATGATTTAACTAGCGGATGGTCTGAAGTGTTGCTTTTCCAAACACCAATCCGTTTTCCTTGCAGCCCATATTGATTAAGGGAAGCAGTATAGCTCGTAAGGGCTTTTCTATCAGTCTGCATTGTTTTGCTATCAGCTCTATCTAGTTTTGTCATGGTGCCTAGTGCGACAACAGCATCAGTAACGGTGCGTGCCATAGGTCCTGGCGTGTCCTGAGTAAAGGAGATAGGCACGATACCGGTTCTGCTTAGTAACCCAACCGTTGGTTTTATACCTACAATTCCATTATTATTTGACGGACAGACGATGGATCCATTTGTCTCTGTACCTATAGCGATGACACATAGGTTGGCAGCAACAGCTACACCAGAGCCAGCACTGGAACCACAAGGATTTCGTGTGGTATCGTAAGGGTTGTTCGTTTGCCCACCCATGCCACTCCAGCCGCTCGATGATTCTAATGAGTGGAAGTTTGCCCATTCACTAAGATTGGCTTTACCCAAAATCACAGCACCGGCTTCTCGCAATTGAGCTGCTATTGGACTGTCATCGGCAGGGTAGGAGTTTGCCATGATTCTGGATCCAGCTGTCGTCGGCATGCCATCTCCAGTATCAATATTGTCTTTTAATAAGACTGGAATTCCGAATAGAGGTCTTGCTGATAAATCCATTTGTTGATCATCTAGTGCTCGTGCAATATCCAACGCTTTTGTGTTTACAGTAATTACTGCATTTAGTTTTGGATTAAGTGATGCAATTCTGTCAAGATAAAAATTGGTAACGTCTTCTACACTTGCGCTATTGGCATTATATAAGTCTTGCAACTCTTGAATCGTAACTTCATTTTCTAATGAAAGGTTAGTGGTATTAGCTGGTTGTGGTTTTGTTTCTGATACAAGACTATTATTATTAATCGTTTGTTGTCTTGTTTGACATTGCACGAATAGAAGTGCAATAACGAGAAGTATAAATGGAATTTTCATTGCATGACGTTTATCTTCAATATAAGGCTTTTCATTAATTAGCCTTTAAAAACGAGGCATGGACATCGAGGCGAGAACAAGGAGATCAATCTACTCCATACGTAGCCGAGTTGAAGCCATTGATAATAATTGCATCTGCATCAACTCGTTTTGCCTTTCCTATTAAGTCACTTTTGACTCCTGCAAGTTATCATTAACACTTATTGCTTGCCCTATAGTTGTGTAATTAAATGGGATGTCATTCATGCTATAATAGATAGTTTCTTGTTGCGATGCACGCCTCTAATTGAGTTGAATGAGCAAGAAGTTGAGCAAAATACAACGAACGCAAATAAAAATTTTGATCTGTTTCTTTGTAAAGTATTTAATAAACAGAGCAGAATAGTATTGTTAATAT